>NZ_JBEYFS010000003.1:45710-51241 GCF_040634475.1 Streptomyces sp. NPDC007095 | reverse complement strand
TGCATTCGACGGTCTGCCCCGGCAGGCGCGAGACCGGTGGCGCCGCCACGGGGGAACATTTCTACAAGCCGCCCTGCAGACGAGCTTGTGACACTGCGCGTATGTCCAAAAACCGGGATGACTTCCCACCGCCGCGCCCTCGGCGGCCGCGGTACGGCGTAGACGCTCCAGCGTTCCCTGCGGCACTCGGCGCCGTCGGCACGGCCTGCTGTCTGGCCGCCGGACGATGGCGGCCAGGACGGAACGCGATGATGACGGCGGGGACGGTACTGCTTGCCAGCACGGGCATCTATCTGCACACCACACTGCACGGCAAGCTCCGCATCTGGAGGCAGGAGCTGGACCAGGCCGACTTGAAGGGTGACGAGCAGCTGCTGGACCTGGGCTGCGGTCGCGGCGCGGTGCTGATCGAGGCGGCCAGGCGGCTGCCGACGGGACACGCCGTGGGCGTGGACCTGTGGTCCGGAAAGGACCAGAGCGGCAACCGGCCCGAAAACACGCTCGCCAACGCCGCCGCGGCAGGGGTCGCCGACCGGGTGGAAGTACATACGGCCGACATGACCGCGTTGCCGTTTGCGGACGGCTCCTTCGACGTCGTGACGAGCGCGCTGGCGATCCACAACATCCCGTCGCCCGAGGGGCGATACCGCGCGGTGGACGAGGCCATGCGGGTGCTGCGCCCGGGCGGGCAGTTGCTCGTCGCCGACTTCTGGCCCATGACCGGGAAGTACGCCGAGCACATCGGCCAGGGCACGCTGCGCGGACTCGGCCCCGGGTACTGGTACGGCGGACCGTGGCTCGGCATCACACTGCTGCATGCCGTCAAGGGCTGACAGGCCGTGATGCCCGTGAAGGTCGTCGCCGTCTCCGGTAGTGCCCCTTCCCCCTCCGCCCACGGAAACGCGACAGGTCACCCGTCTACTATGGCGCTACGTATTCGGTGGCGAGAGGAAGTCGGGCCATGCGGCGGCTGGGGGATCTGGAGGCGGAGATCATGGACCGCCTCTGGACGTGGGACCGTCCGGCAACAGTGCGCGAGGTCGTCGACGACATCAACAAGACCCGCCCCATCGCGTACACCACGGTGATGACCGTCACCAACATCCTGTACACGAAGGGTTGGCTGCTGCGGGGCAAGCAGGGTCGCGCCTGGCTGTACGCGCCGGTCCGCAGCCGTGAGGCCTACGCCGCCGCGCTCATGGAGGACGGCCTGGGGGAGAGCAAGGACCGCTCGGCCGCGCTGCTCCATTTCGTGGAGAACATGTCGGAGGAAGAAGTGGCCGCTCTGCGCAGGGCTTTGCGAAACATGGGCCGACAGGCGAAGCCGTGAACGCCGCTCCCGTCCTGATCGGCTACACGGCGGTCGTGGGTTTCGTCGCTCCGTATCTGCTCCTGCGTGCCCGCTGGCCGCACCGGGCGCCCGCCCTGGCCGCGGCGGTCTGGCATGCCCTGGTGGTCTCGTTCTCGATCGGCGCCGCGCTCGCCGCGTACCACCTGGCCATGCCGGCCGAACATCTGAACGCGGGAGTCATGGGCCTGTTGAACTCCTGCGGCATGGACGTCGGTGCCGGCGATCCCGGCACCGCCGACCGGCTCGCCGTCGCCCTGCCAGCCGCCATCGGAGTCGCTCTCACCGGGAGCTTGGCCTTTCATGTCGTACGAGCCCGCCGCGCCCGGACGCGACACCGGGAAGCCGTGGACATGGTGGGCCGCCACTCGCTACGACTGCGCGCCACGGTCTTGCCGTACGACGTCCCCGCCGCCTACAGCCTGCCGGGCCGCCACGCCCGGATCGTGATCAGCGAGGCGGCCGTCCGTCAGCTCACGCCGGAGCAGCTCGGCGCCGTACTGGAACACGAGCAGGCCCATATCTCAGGACGTCATCACCTGGTCCTGGCGGCGACGGACGCGTTCCACTCGGTCTTCCGTCCGCTGCCGCTGGCCCGTCACGCCCGGGAACAGACGGCGCTTCTCCTGGAGATGGTCGCCGACGACTGGGCCCTGCGCGGTCACTCCGGTGAGGTGCTGGCCACGGCAATGTACGAGATGGCGGCCGCCAGTGCACCGAAGGGAGCGTTCGGCGCGGGCGGGCACACCGTCCTGATCCGCCTGAAGCGTGTCCTCGGCCCCCGCAAGGCCCCGCACCCCGCCCTGCGGGGTGCCATGGCCGCCATGGCCGTGGCGGTCCCGCTGCTCCCGCTGCTCGTCGCCTGCCCGCCCGGCGTCGGCTGACCGCCGACTGAGCTCCCTGAATTCTCCGCCGCCGTCGGTCAAGGCTTCGCCATGTGCCACCGATGGCTGAGCGTACGGGAGTTGCCCAACGTACTAAGGGAGTAAGTAGAACGACCGGCGAAGGGAAACTCCGTGATCCAGCAACGCATCGTCCTCCTCTCGGCCGCAGGGCTCGCCTCGGCGCTACTCCTGGCGGCGTGCGGCAGCTCGACGGAAAAGACCTCCACCGGTACGAGCCCCGGCAGCGCCGTTCCGGTCGCCACGGCCGCCTCGCAATCCGCGACCTCCACACCGGCCGCCGGCGGCGACTCCGGCAGCGGGCACATGGCCACGACCACCATGGTGATGGCCAAGGCGCTCAACGGCATGGGCAGCGTGGTGACCGACGACAAGGGGATGACCCTCTACCGCTACGACATGGACCAGGCGAATCCGTCCAAGTGGACGTGTGCCGGTGAGTGTACGAAGACGTGGATGCCCGTAATGGTGGAGGACTCCGTACGGACCATGGGGGTCGAGAAGAGCCTTCTCGGCACGGTCCACCGGGACGGCATGAAACAGCTCACCCTCGGCGGCTGGCCGCTGTACCGATACATGGGCGACACGCAGGCCGGACAGACGAACGGCCAGGCCAAGGGCAATATGTGGTACGCCGCCACCCCGTCCGGCGCGAAGTCCACCATGACGGGCTGAGCCCATGCGCACGGTCGTGGGGCTGCCGTTGCACACCTCCCCGGATCCGGGAACCCGGGGAGGTGACGTGGACGGCCGTCAGTTTCCGGCGGTTGCGAAGCCGGTCTCGGTGCGGCTGCCGCGGTGGAGCTGAACCGTGCGGGACCGCGCCTGGTAGCCGGTCGCGCCGGTCGGGCGTGACCGACGCGAGGATTCGGTGTGAATGCTCGGCCGTGGATCGTGGATGACGACTTGTGGATGCTGATCGAACCGCTGCTGCCACCCTGGCCGAAGCGGTCACCCGGGCCGCGCCCGGTGCCGGAGCGGGGTCCTCAGCCCAAGGCCGGGTAGTTACTGACCTTGGCGTTATAGCGTCTGGGTCTTTGCCGGACCAGGTGACAGGGGCCGTTGTGGTTGGCAGCCCGGAAGTATGCGGTATCCGGACGGGGGCGGGCTGACCGCCGAGCAGCGCAGATGCCGCGAAGAGGTACGGATGCGGGCCACTGACCTCTTCGAGGAGGACCCATAACTCCCGTGCGTCGTCGCACGGGAGTTATGGGTGAGCGAGAGATCGGTCTACCAGTGGCGTCGTGCCTGGGCGTCCGGCGGGTGGGAAGCGCCGTTTTCCCAGGGGCCCCCGGGCTACGACTGCCGGCTCCACCCCGGCCTGCAGTTCAATCTCGCCGCCTGGCTGGAAGAAGGGCCGGCCGCGCACGGCTGGACGGACGACCAGGTGTGGACCGCCGCAAGAGTACGCACGCTGATCGGGCGGAAGTTCCACATCTCCTACAGCGTCTCCGGAGTCACCCGGCTGTTGCACCGCATGGGTTACAGCGTGCAGATGCCCGCCCGGCCCGCCGCCGAACGGGACGAGGACACGATCACCGCATGGCGGGAGGCGACCTGGCAGGAGGTAGAACCCTCCGGGCGGCGACCGGCGCGTTCGTCTGCTTCGAGGACGAAGCGGGCGTGACCGGCCGTCCGCCCAAGGGCCGCACCTGGGACCGGCGCGGCATCACCCCGTCGGTGCGTGGTGACCGTCTTCAGGAAGTACGTGTCGTCGGACGGGCAGCCGGCCGGGGTGGCGGGTACGTCGGGGTTCGCGCACAGACAGAAGCTGACCACCGCGTCGAAGTGCGCGAGGTACACCATCTTGTCGCAGACGATGACGTCGTGGCACCCGTTGGGGAGGCGCTCGGGCTCTCCGCGTCAACGCCGCAGCGATCCAAGCCGGACGACGAGCGGCGGGGCGCGCTCAGGCGGATTGTGTGCGGCGGGAGTTGGCCCGCAGAAAAAGTGCGGTGCCGACTGCGGCGGCGAGGAGTACGCCGCCCGCGGCCCAGACCACCGTGCCGGTGCGGGATGTCCCGGCTGAGTGCTTTGCGGCTTGCTGAGCAGCGCAGGCTTTTCCGGGTGCGGCGGGGGCGATACGCAGACGGGCCCATGGTTTGTCGGGGCCGGCCTGGTCGGCGTCATGCCGGTAGACGACATAGAGGCCGGGTGCGGAGTCGCATCTGAGGGTGGTGGTGGCGGTCAGGACGGCTCTGGCTCCGCGCAGGACGGAGCGGTCGGTGAATGCGCGGGAGGTGAGGGTGATGTCACCGTCCGATCCCTCGTCATAGTTGTCAGTGATCGTGATGCGGCTGCCGGCCCGGAAGGTCCGCACGTCCCATTCCGACTGGGGCCACGTGCTGACGGGAGCCCAGCGTTCCTCCAGGCTGGGCGGGGGCAGTTTCTGGACCTTGTTCCGGCAGACGCGGCGTGCCGCCTCGTCGGTGGCTTCGACGCGTACGCGTGCCCAACGGAACGGATGCTCCTCCGGGCCCACGTCTCCGGCGCCGTGCAGCAGGACCGGGTAGGTGCCGGGCCGGGTGTCGCAGGCGACGGTCACGGTGGTGGTCAGCAGCGGATCCATCATCCGCAGCTTCCCTGCCTTGATGAACGCGGATGAAGTGATGGTCTCGGCGTAACTGGCCTCGCCGGTCTTGGCATTGACCGTCAGTGTGTCGCCGGGATGCACCGACCGGACGCTCCCGAACGGGAGGGATGACTCGAGCGGGGAGGCCGAGGCCGACCCGGCTGCCAGAAGGGGCAGCAGGAGAGGGAGTGCCGCCCACGCGGTCTTGCGAAGTCGGTCCATCGCCTCGCCATCTCTTATTTGACGACATGTCAGTTGTTGTTCGATAGTGCAGTGTCATCGAACATGTGTACGGACAAAGGAATTTCGGGGCTCGCGCACCGTAAGGCCCCCTACAAGACGGAAAGGCACCTTGTTGCGTTCCAGACACAGATGGATTCCAGCCCTGGCGCTAGGACTGGTCGTCGGCGTTCTCGGCGCCGGGACCGCATCGGCCGCGACGAGCCATCCGGCACCAGCGCCCTCCGCCCCACCGACGGCCTCCGCATCACCGGCGGCTGCCGGCACCGGGCATCAGGTCCCGTCTAAGTCGCCGGCACCCTCGGCGCCGTCGACGGTCGCGGGGGCCGTCGAGCCGACCGACTCCGCCACGCCCTCGGCGTCCTCGACCACGCCCTCGGCGTCCTCGACCACGCCCTCGGCGTCCTCGACCACGCCCTCGGCGTCCTCGACCACGCCCTCGGCGTCCTCGACCACGCCCTCGGCGTCC
>NZ_JBEYFS010000003.1:0-45616 GCF_040634475.1 Streptomyces sp. NPDC007095 | reverse complement strand
GCGTCCTCGACGCGGTCCGCCGAGCCGACCTCCTCTCCCTCCCCCTCGGACGGGCCGAGTCTCAGCGAGGAAGAGAAGTACTGGACGGCGGACCGCATGGACAACGCGGTCCCGATCGACTCCCCGCCGGCCCCCGCTTCGGCCGTATCGAAGCACGGCATCACGGCTGGCGCCGCCGTCGCGCACCAGCCGCCGCCATCGGGCACCCCCACCCCGGAGCACTTCCTCGGCCACCCGATGGTGGGCACGTTCTTCTTCGACGGCAAGCCGCTCGGCGGCCCGAAGACGTACTGCACCGGCAGCGTCGTACACACGGCAGCCAAGGACATCGTCCTGACCGCCGGACACTGCGGCCGTGGCCTGGAGAGGGCCACCCACCGCATCTTCGTTCCGCAGTACCGCATCGGCAGGTCCGCCGTCGAGCAGCCGTCCGGCGTCTACCCGGTGTCCCGCCTGTACATAGACCCGCGCTACGAGGCGAACACCAAGAAGCCGACCTCCGACCTGGACCTGGCCTTCGCGCAGGTCGACCCCAACACGCGGGGCAAGGTGGAGGACGTCACGGGGGCTTTGACCTTCACCCCGACCAGCAGCTACAACCACAAGGTCACCGTCATCGGCTATCCCGACGACGTCAGTGTCAACCCCGACCACGTGCCGGTCCGCTGCCCCGTCAGCACCTCCCGGCTGCCAGGCTTCCGACAGATGCGCATGACCTGCACCGGCTTCTACGGTGGCGTTTCCGGCGGCCCGTGGATCGAGGACTACAACAGCACCAACGGCACCGGCAAGGTCATCGGCAACACCGGCGGATACCACGGCGGTGGCAACGACGCCAACGACGACTGGGTGACCTACTCGCCGATCTACGGCAAGGACGCCCAGGACCTGTTCGCCGACGCCGCCGCGCATCGGAAAGTGGATGACGACAAGCCGCCGTACCAGCCGTCCGGAGACCCCTGGCTGCCCGGCGCGGCGACCACCTGGCAGAACGCCGACCTGATGGCCTCGGGCGACTTCCGCCAGACCGGCCACAGCGACATGATCGTGGTCTGGTCCGACGGCGAGGTCACGCTCTACCCCGGCAACGGACACGGCGGCTACGATCCCGAGCGGCAGCTGCTGCCCAAGAACTCCACGTGGAAGAACGCCAAGACCATCACGGCGGGCGACTTCACCGGGTCCAACCAGTTCGACCTGCTGGTCCGCTGGGTCGACGGCGAGGTGACGCTGTACGGCGACGTCGGCTCCAAAGGACTGAACTGGGCCGGCACCCAGATGATCAAACCCAACGACCTCTGGAAGAACGCGACTCAGATCGCCGCGGGCCGCTTCGCCGCCTCGAAGTACGTCACCGACCTCGTCGTGCGCTGGGTCGACGGTGAGCTGACCCTCTACACGAACGTCAGCGCCGGCACCTTCGGCCAGGAGCACCAGCTGAAGCCGAAGAACGACACCTGGCGGGACGCCACACTCCTGACGGCCGGTGAGTTCTCCGGCAACCAGAAATGGGACCTCATGGTGCGCTGGACCGACGGCGAGCTCGACAACTACGTCGGTACGACGACCTCGGGCCTCGGCGGCGAGCATCGCATCCTGGACCCCAACGGGCTCTGGAAGCACGACGCGGCCATGACGACCGGCGACTTCACCGGCAACGGCCGTACCGACGACCTCGTCATCCGCTGGTCCGACGGCGAGACCACCATGTACACCGATACCCTCGGCAACCAGCTGGGAACCGAACACATGCTCGTCGCCCCGACCTCCTGAGCCCGCCCGAACCACGCGGCCGGCCGCGGGATGACCTCCGCGCTGACCAAGGCTTCGCTGGATCGCGCAGAGCTCCGAGCACGAGCCGACAGATCCGGACGGCACCGCAACGTCCTTGAGAACGTCGTCCCAGTCCTCATGGCCGAGGCGAAAGACACGCCCGGCAACGACGCGTCCGACCGTGACATCGCCGCTGACCGGCCGTGGAACCCGCCGGTGACAGAAGCACGGCGAAGCCCCGGGCCCACGGCGAATTCCAGGGGGTTCCGAGGTGAAGGCCCAGATCGTCGAAAAGATGGACAGCATTGCGATCCCGCCGGCCGCGGTGGCCCGCGCCGTCGCCTTCGCCGTCGAGCAGCCGGACGGTGTCGACGTGGGTGACATCGTCGTGCGTCCCACCGCGCAGGATTGAGGTCCGTTCGCCGCCACGCCACGCCATGCCGCGTCATGGCCTGCCGACGCCCGGTTGTGGGGCGCGTACACGTGATCCGAGTCACGTCAGGTTCCCGTCGGTGAAGTGGCCCGAAGCCGTCAGTCTGCTCCGATCTCATAGGCCCCAGAGCCCCTCTGAGACCCCGCTCCCCGTTCCGAGGGAGCCCCCACCGAGGAGTGACATGGCTGAGACACCGACCGGAACCGCGAGCGACGCGGCCGAAGAGTTCCCCGAGTTCGTGCCGCCCAGGTCGGCCGCCTGTCCGTTCGCGCCGCCGCCGGCCCTTGCGGAGATCCGCGAGGAGAAGCCGATCAGCAAGGTGCGGATCTGGGACGGCAGCACCCCCTGGCTCATCACCCGCCACGAGGACCTGCGGGCCGTCCTCGGTGACTCCCGTGTCAGCGTCGACGACAAGCGGCCCGGCTTTCCGTTCCCGAAGAAGGCCATGGCGGAGAACGCGCACCACCACCCCGACACGCTTTTCAACACGGACGCCCCCGTTCACACCAGGCTCCGCCGGATGCTGACCTCCTCCTTCACCGCCAAGCGGATGGCGGCCCTGCGCCCCGCCATCCAGAAGGTCACCGACGAGCACATCGACGCGATGCTGGCCGGACCGAAGCCGGCCGACCTGGTCCAGGCACTGGGTCTGCCCATTCCGACGTTGATGATCTGCGAACTGCTCGGAGTCCCTTACGAGGACCACGAGTTCTTCCAGTACCACGCCACCGTCGCGGTCAGCCAGACGTCATCGGCCGAGCAGGACCGCGAGTCGAGCGTCGCGCTCGGCGAGTACCTGGCCCGGCAGATCCATGCCAAGACGGAGAACCCCGCCGAGGACGCGCTGTCCGATCTGGCGGCCCTGGTCAAGGCCGGTGAACTGACCATGGGTGAGGCGTCCCTCATGGCCGTCATCCTGCTCATCGCCGGGCACGAGACCAGCGCGAACATGATCGCGCTCGGCACCCTCGCGCTGCTGGAGCACCCGGAGCAGCTCGCCCTGCTGCGTGAGACGGACGATCCGAAGGTCGTGGCCGGAGCGGTCGAGGAACTGCTGCGCTATCTGACCATCGCCCACACCGGCCAGCGCCGGATCGCCCTGGAGGACATCGAGATCGGCGGCGAGGTCATCCGCGCCGGGGAGGGAATCATCGTCTCCCTTCCCGCCGCCAACCGGGACCCGGAGGCTTTCCCGGAGCCCGACCGCCTCGACCTGCTCCGCGACGCCCGCCAGCACAACGCGTTCGCCTTCGGCGTCCATCAGTGCCTGGGCCAGCAGCTCGCCCGCGTGGAGCTCCAGGTCGTCTACGGCACGCTCTACCGGCGCGTCCCCACGCTGCGACTGGCCGCCACGCTGGAGGAGATCGACTTCAAGGAAGACGCGATGGCGTACGGCGTCGCCGCGCTGCCGGTCACCTGGTAGCCCGTAGCCCGTAGCCCTTCGACACCAGCAGGGCATGCGAAGGGACATGCGAAGGGGCATACGAATGGAGGAGGGGGCCCCTGATCATGCCGAGCGCGTGCGTCGAGGACGTCCGTGTCCATGGCCCGGGGGCCGTCGGCGTGCCGCTGGATGAACCGTTCCAAGTTCCGGATCTCGTCCCGGACACGCGCGTCCCGGACACGCGGCAACCCTGGTCCGGACACGCGGCAACCCTGGTTCGGGCACGCGGCAACCCTGGTCCGGGCACGCGGCAACCCTGGTGGTGTCACGCACCGTTCCGGCTGCGCTATGATTGATCTTGAGCAGCCCGCCGGAAGAATTCGGCGGTAGGCCTCGCGTTGGTGGTCCAAGGAAAGACGTCCCGCTTCCTGCGGGGAGATGCAGGTGCAAGGCCTGCCCGGCGCTCCACAGCCCCGCCTCCTGTACTCCGGAGGCGGGGCTTGTTTCATTTCGCCCCAAGCCTCCCTGCCGCCCCCTGTCTCCCTCCCAGCCCTGGCTCCGGCCCGCTGCCCCTGCCCCGGGAATGCGCCGACCAGGTCCGCTGTTACAGCACACGTAGCTGACATGCGCGAGTCAAGATCGCGTGATGTGGGCGGAAGGAGGACCTCATGGCACGCAACAGCGCGCGACCCGTCGTCACGCTGAGGTCGACAGCCGGGACCGGCGTCACCTACGTGACGCGGAAGAACCGCGGAAACGACCCCGACCGGCTCGTCCTGCGCAAGTACGACCCGGTGGTCGGTGAGCACGTCCCGTTCCGGGAGGAGCGGTGAGCCGAGCCCGGCGCCACCGGGCGGACCCGCACAGGACCGTCGACCGTCACGAGGGAGGAAACCTCATGAAGCCCCGCATCCATCCCGAATCCCGTCCCGTCGTCTTCCGCGACCGGGCCGCGGACGTCGCGTTTCTGACCCGTTCGACCGCGCACTCGTCGAAGACGATCGAGTGGGAGGACGGGAGCACCTACCCGGTGATCGACGTCGAGATCTCGTCGGCGAGCCATCCGTTCTACACCGGGACCTCGCGGGTCCTGGACACCGCAGGCCGTGTGGAGCGCTTCGAGCGTCGTTACGGCCGTACGGCCTCGCCGCGGCACTGACGGCGGGCCGATCGCCGGCGCGACCGGCTTCCATTACGACCGGCTTCCGTCACGACCGGTGTCAAGCATGACCGGTTCACAGCACGACCGTTCCCCGCACGAGGAGGGCAGATCCATGAAGGTGCGCAAGTCCTTGCGTTCACTGAAGTCCAAGCCGGGGGCTCAGGTGGTCCGTCGACGAGGCGTGGTCTTCGTCGTCAACAAGAAGAACCCCCGTTTCAAGGCCCGGCAGGGCTGACGGCGCCCGGGGGACGACCGTCGCACACCACGCCCGTACCGCATGCCCAAAGCCGGCATGCGGTACGGGCGTGAGCCTTTGCCCCGAGACGTACGGGCCATGGCGCCGCGCTCAGTCCGCGTCCGCCGGGATGCGGAGCGTCACGCGGTAGCCGCCGTCGGGGGTGGGGCCGGACTCGAAGGTGCCGTTCAGGAGTTCGGCGCGCTCCCGGAGACCGACGAGGCCCTGTTGGGAGCCGGGCAGGGGCAGGGAGGGGCGGGTGGGGGCGTTGTTGGTCACTGTGACGCCGAAGCGGTCGCCGGTGTGCCACAGGCGGACGGTGGCGGCCGCGCCGGGCGCGTGTTTCCGTACGTTGGTCAGGGATTCCTGCACGGTGCGGTAGAGGGCGCGTTGTGTGGGGGTGGCGATGACGTTGGGGAGTTCACCGGTCAGGGTTGCCTCGATGCCGCTGGTCGACACGAGCTTGTGCAGGTCGGCGAGTGTGGGCTGTGGGGTGAGTTCGCCGACGCGGCTCCCGGAGGCCCGCAACAGCGCGACCATGTGGCGAAGTTCGTCCAGCGTGTCGACGCTCAGCGAACGGATGGTGCGGGCGCCCTCCTTGAAGTCCGGGTCCTTGGCGGCGACTTGAAGCGCACCCGCCTGTACGGCGATCAGGCTCACCTGGTGGGAGACGACGTCGTGCATCTCGCGGGCCAGCTGGGCGCGTTCCCGGGCCAGGACGGCCTGGGAGTGCAGCAGACGTTCGTGTTCGCGGGCCGTCTCGATCTCCGCGAGCCGGTCGGCCAGGTCCCGCCGGGCCTGGACGAGTTGACCGAGCAGGACGGGGGCGGCGGCCGTGGCCAGGGTGTAGAAGAAGTAGATCACCGTCCAGGCGCGTTCGTGTGAGCCGACGTTGCCCAGGGGCCAGGGCACGGCGGAGGCGACGGCGAACAGAAAGGCGGCCGCGACCAGGAGCCGACGGTCGCGGGAGCGCTCGGCGAGGGTGAACAGCGCGGCGAACGAGGCGAAGACGATGTCCACCATCAGGCTGGCCGGGAGCGTGAGCAGGAACACCGTGAGCGGAAAACGGCGGCGCAGGGCGAGCGCGGCACAGGCGACCGCTGTCGCGGCCGTCGCGAGGCGGCTCGAGTCCCCCAGGTTGATCAGGACGTCCACGGCGGCCACGGCGACGACCACGGCATCGACGACCGGATCCGGGATCCGCGCCCACCACGGCCTGCCCGCGTTCATCCCCGGTCCTCCGACCCGGTCCGCTCGTCCAGCAGGCCCGCCCGCTGGGCGAGCAGCGCGGCCCGCACCCGGCTGTTCACGCGCAGCTTGGTCAGGATCGCGCTGACGTGGTCCTTGACGGTGCCCGCGCTCAGGTGGACGCGGCTGCCGATGTCGGCGTTGGACAGCCCCTCCGCGATGAGCACCAGCACTTCGCGCTCCCGCTCGGTGAGCCGTCCGACGCGGGCGGCCTCCTCGTCGTCCGCGGCGGTCGCGCCGGGGTGGCTCTGCCACACGGCACGGGACGCCTTCGGTGACATCACGACACCGCCCGCGCACAATGTCCGTACGAGTTGGGCGAGTTGGTCCGGCTCGGTGTCCTTGAGTAGAAAACCGGCCGCCCCGGAGCGCAGTGCGGTGAGGATGTACTCGTCGGCGTCGAAGGTCGTCAGCATCGCCACCACGGGCGCGTCCGGCAGCGCCCGCAGGTGCCGCAGTACGGTCAGCCCGTCGACGTCCGGCATCCGGATGTCCAGCAGTACGACGTCCGGTCCCTCCCGCCGTACCGCGTCCACCGCCTCAGCGCCCGTCGTGGTCGCGACGACGTCGATGTCGTCGGCCGCGCCGAGGATGAGCTCGAAGCCGGACCGCACCAGGGCCTCGTCGTCCACCACCACTACCCGGATCACGCGCGTTCCGCCTCGTCCTTGATGTCATCGATGTCCTCGATGTCGATTGTCGTCACTGTGACCGTAGAACGGGAAAAGCCCGGTGCGGTGCTCCTGCGGGACGGCCCAGCCACGTGGCGGGTCGGTTCCAGTCGTCCGGGGGGTGTGGAGCGGACGCCTGTCGGATACTGGGCGATTGCCGCTCTCTCCAGCCTGTGAGCCATGACGCAGAACGCAGACGACACGGCGCTCTGCCCCCGCCTCGACCGGAGCCCGTGGCACCGCCCCGACAAGAGGCGTCCGAGACCACGCAACAACCCGATACCCGGCCCGGTGGGGCGCCTGATCGGAGTGGACCTCGCCCGGGGGCTCGCGGTCTTCGGGATGTACGCGGCCCACGTCGGCCCCGATCCCTCCGAGGGCGCTGTACTTCCTGCTGGTCCTGGCGCTGTACCGGCCCGGCGCCCGACCGTTGGCGGTCGTCGCCGTGAGCAGTGCGCTGATCCTGCCTCAGGTCCTGTACGTGGTGCGGCGGGCCCTCAACCCAGCAGCGGACCTCTCACACCGGGGGGTGGTTCGTCACCAAGTGTCACCGACTGCAGAAGATCCACCGAGCAGTAGTCCGACAGGCCGTGGGCGGCCACCTCGGCCAGTTCCCGGGCCGTCTGGGCCACCCGGGCGGCGGCGACGGAGGTGGTCCGGGCGGGATCTGGACCTGGCCTCCAGCGTCGTCCGTACCCGCTTCGCGATCACCGGTGCCTCGCTGGCCGTCCTCGGCTACGGCGGCTCCTTCCTGGTCCTGCGCCTCGTCCCGGCGCCGCCTGCGCACTGGGCGCCTCCGGCCGGGGCGAGGGCGGTTCGGTCGTGTCGGCCTGGTGGTCCGACACCGCGGGCTACCCGGCCGGCGCCACCCCGGCCTGGCTGCCGGCGGCCCCGCCGCACAGCGAGACGAGCCTCTCTGCCGTGGCCGACACCGGCGTGGCCATCATGGTCCTGGCCGCCTGCCTCGCCGCACCCGCGCCGTCCCGCGCCTTCGCCGACCGGCCGCTCCGGTCATTGCGGTGGGCACGATGTCCCTGACCGCGTACGTCTTCCGCATCGTCGGCATCCACGCCCTGGGCATAGAGCAATTGCCCGGCTCGCCGCCGCACGTGCTGCTCGGCTTCCTCGTGGCTGTGACCGTGTTCGCGACCCTAGGGTCCCGCCTCTTCGCGCGTGGCCCGCTGCAGTGGCTGCTCGGCCGGGCCCCCAGGATCGCGGAGCGCGTCCGATGAGGGCCCGTCGAGTGGCCGCTGGGAGCCCTGGCTCCTGACGGCGGCCGCGGCGGCGGCCGTCCTGGGCGTCCTACGCCCGGACTTGTACGCCTTCGCCGTCGACCACGTCGTCACCACGCTGGTCGGACACCCCTGACGGGAGGCCGACGACTCGGGCCGCCGCCCTGAGCGGGGCTTTCAGCCCGTCGACGTCACTTCTTCAGTGCCACCGCGTCCCCGGCCGAGACGATCCTCGCGGTCGTCGTCGTGCCGGGGAAGTACCAGCGCCAACTGCCCGCCGCGGTGGCGGTCACTTTGGTGCTGAGGTTTCCGTGGGTTCCCGACTTCACGGTCTTGACCGTGCTGTAGTGGGCGGCCCCAGCCTTCTTGAACTGGAGCTTGACCTGCTGCCCGGTGAAACCGTGGTAGGTGAGGTCCTCCCAGTCGGCACGGGACAGCTTGCCGGTGACGGTGAGCTCGGCGCCCTTGGCGACCGGTTCGGGCGACGCGTCGGTGGTCAGCTTCGAGGCGCGCTTCACCTTGTACTCGGCGATGCGGTCGGAGATCCAGTAGTCACCGTCGTTGGCCCTGACGGTGGCGTCGACCTGCCAGACGCCGGCGATCGTGTCGGCATCGGTGTCACTGGTGTCCGGGATCCAGGCTGGATCGACGGTCATCGTGGCTGTGCACACCGACGTGGTGGAGCTCTTCTTCACGCATGAGGACCCGGTCCAGTCGACGAAACCACGGCCGTTGGACGCGTTGAAGGTGCTGACGTCCGTGAGTCCCTTCACGCCCGAGTTGTCCTTGACGGTGATGGCGATCGGGAACGTGACGGTCTTCGACGTGCCCACGGTGACGTTGCCGCCGCCGTTGACGACGGTCTTCACGACCCGGACGTCGCCTCTCCCCTCGGCGTGCGCGCCGGTCGCCGTCAGCAGCACCAGGACCGCCGCCCCGCCCGCCGTGGCCCAGCTCCTGCCATGTCTGAGGCGTGTTCTTGCCTGCATGGTCCTCCCCTGTTCGTCGATCCCCTGATTCCGTACGGCGTCGGTGAACCAAGATCGCGACACCGTACGGAGAGGCTACACACGGGGGCGGCTCGGCCTGGAGCTGTCGTGCCTGGTCCTGGTGGGTGAGGTCGAGCCGGGGGAGTGGGGAACGTCTTCATTCCTCGATGCGGATCGCCAGCGCGGGGCAGACGGCCGCCGCGTTGCGCACGTCATCGGCCAGTTCCGGTGACGGGTTCTCGGTCAGCAGTACGACGATGCCGTCCTCGTCGCGCTGGTCGAAGACGTCCATGGCGGCGGCCACGCATTGCCCGGCAGCGACGCACTTCTCCTGGTCGACGACTACCTTCATCGGGATTCCTCCGTGGATGCTCCGCCCTTCGGGGCGGAGGGGAAGCGGACTCCTGCGCAGCAGGGCGGGGACAGGTGATCCGCCGCAAGGACGGATCGTCGTTCACCGCCAACAACCGGTCAGGTGGTCACAAGTTGATTTGATGGTTTGTGAGATATGGCCAGTCACGAGAAGCGGGCGTATCGGTACCGCTTCTGTCCGACGGATGCGCAGACGGCGGAGCTGTCGCGCACGTTCGGGTGCGTGCGGAAGGTCTACAACATGGCGCTCGCCGCCCGTACCGAGGCGTGGACGCGTCAGGAGCGGGTCGACTACCACCAGACGTCGGCGATGCTGACGGCGTGGAAGAAGACCGAGGGGAGCGTCAAGGGTCTCTCCTGATCGTTCTAATGGGTGGGGGACGGCGCGTTCAGCACGTCGACGATCTCCTGGCGGCGCAGGCGGGCCTGCTTGGGCATGTTCCAGCCGAGGACACCGGTGACCACGCCGTCGCTGCGGTACCGCGCGACGAATCGCCGTGCCGTCACATCGCCCTCGACGACGTCCACTTCGGCGTCGGGCGGCAGCAGGCCGTGCACCTGGAGCTTCGCGTCGAACTGGTCGGTCCAGAAGTACGGCACCGGCTGGTACGGACGGTCTTCCCCGAGGATCACCCCGGCGACCGCCGCGGCCTGCTCCGTGGCGTTCGTCCGGTTCTCCAGGCGTACGGGGCGGCCGAGTCGCTCGTGATGCCACCGGGCCACGTCGCCGACCGCGTAGACACCCTCCGCCGCGCGGCACCGGGAATCGCAGACCACCCCGTTGTCGAGGCGCAGTCCGCTGTCCGCCAGCCACTCCGTCGCGGGGGTCGCGCCGATCGCGACCACCACGGTGTCGGCCGGCAGGACCTCGCCCGTGCCCAGAAGCACTCCGGTGACCCGCCCGTGCTCCCCGGCCAGCCCCATGACGCCGGTGCCGAGCCGCAGTCGTACCCCGCGTTCGCCGTGCAGTTCCGCCAGCAGCCCGGACACCAGCGGGCCCACCTGCAGGGCCAGCGGCGCCGGCAGCGGGCCCGCCATGGTGACGTCCAGGCCCAACGTCCGTGCGGTGGCGGCGATCTCGGCGCCGAGGACACCCTCGCCGACGACCACCAACCGTGCGGAACCCAGCAGGTCCTTCCGCAGGGCCAGCGCGTCGTCGAGCGTGCGCAGCACATGTACGCCGGTCAGGCCTTCCTGTCCGGGCAGCACCCGCGGCCGTACCCCCGTCGCGATCACGATCGCGTCCGCCCGCAGTTCACGCCCGGACTCCGCCCGTACGGTCCGCGTCGCCGTGTCCAGCGCGACCGCCGCGTCCCCGAGGACGAACTCGGCGTCCAGCGTCGACAGCACCTCCCGAGTCCGCAGTGCGCAGCGGGCCGGCTCCCACGCGCCGGAGAGCACCTGCTTGGACAGCGGGGGCCGGTCGTACGGCGCGTGCGGTTCGGCTCCGAGCACCGTGATCCCGCCCTCGTGTCCCTTGCGCCGCAGCGCCTCCACCGTGGAGAGCCCGGCGGCGGACGCGCCCACCACCAGCACGCGGGCCGGGGCCGTCATCCGGGCACCCCGGGGGCTACGGTCTCCCTGGTGTCGTCCTCGATCTTCATGTGCTGCTCCGTTACGGCGTGGGTGCGGTGTCCCCGTGAGGAAAAATAGATCTAACGGTCGGTACAATCAATGGGTCGGGAAAGTCGCCTGCGAAATCCCGGCCGGTGCTTCGGCGGCCCCGTCGGGGCCTATGCCATGTAGCGGCCGCCGTTGGTGCTGAGCGTCTGGCCTGTCACGTAACCGGCCTCCTCGGAGGCGAGGTAGGCGACCGCGTAGGCGACGTCCTCCGGTCGGCCGGCCCGCTTCATGGGCATCATGGCCGCGACCGCCTCGACGTCGACGTCGGACTCCCGCACCAGCGGGGTGTCGATGAACCCGGGCGGGACGTGGTTCACGGTGATGCCCTTGTCGATGAACTCGAACGCCAGCGCCTTGGTGAGGCCGATGACACCGCCCTTGGACGCCGCGTAGTGGCCTACGGCCGGCGCTCCGGTCTGGGCCGCCGACGAGGAGATGTTGACGATCCGGCCCCATCGCGCCGCGAGCATGTCCGGCACCAGCTCCCTGGTGACCAGGAACGGCCCCTTGAGGTTGATCCTGATCATGCGGTCCCACGAGTCCTCGGTGATGTCCGTGAAGGACTCGTAGACGCTGATTCCGGCGTTGTTGACGAGGATGGTGACGGGGCCGAGTTCGTCGCGGGTGCGGGCGGCCGCCGCGGTCACGGCGGTGGCGTCGGCCGCGTCGCCGCCCACCGCGATCGCCGTTCCGCCCGCCTCGTGGATCGCGGCGACGGTCTTCTCGGCGGCCTCCAGCTTCAGGTCCCACACCGCGACCGCGGCGCCCTGGGCTGCGAGTACGGTCGCGATCGCCTGTCCTATCCCACGGGCGCCGCCGGTGACGACGGCGACCTTTCCTTCCAGCGACAGTGGCACTGGCAGCGGCATGGGGTGCTCCTTGTGTGCGTGGTCTCAGGTGCCGGGATCTCTGTTTTTGGGCTTCGTTCTCGGTGGGCAGGGGGTGGGAGCAGGCGTGGGGGAGAGGCTCTGCCCTCCCGGCGGCCTGCGGCTGGGAGAAGAGCTCCGTTCCCGGGGCGGCGGGGGGCGGAGCGGACTCCGCCACCGAGGCTCTTGGAAGCCGGAGTGGGACTTCGTCCCGGGTCTTGTGTGAGCCGGAGTGGGACTTCGTCCCGGGTCTTGTGTGAGCCGGAGTGGGACTTCGTCCCAGGTCTCGTGCAAGCCGGAGTGGGACTTCGTCCTCGGTCTCTCCGAGGTCGGAGCGGGACCCCGCCCCCGGGGCTCCTGGAAGCCGGGACGAACCTCGTCCCTGGTTTCCCAGGTACCGGAGCGGAACTCCCCCTCCGGTCAAAGGGGTTGGTGCGGGCCTCGGTCTGCGGTTCCGGGGGTTGGTGCGGGCCTCGGTCTGCGGTTCCGGGGGTTGGTGCGGGCCTCGGTCTGCGGTTCCGGGGGTTGGTGCGGGCCTCGGTCCGCGGTCCCGGGGGTCGGTGCGGAACTCGGTCCCCGGTCCCGGGGGTCGGTGCGGAACTCCGTCCCCGGTGTGACCGCCCGCGGCCCGGCCGCCGCCGTGATGGCGGGCCGGAGTCCGTCAGTCGGCCAGTGCCTCGCGGGCCGCGTCGCGGGCCGCCGTCGCCGCGGGGAAACCCGCGTAACCCGTGGCGTGGTAGATGACCTCGGCGATCTCGTCCTCGGTCAGTCCGTTGGTGCGTGCGATCCGTACATGGGTCCGCAGCTCGGTCTCGGCCCCGAGGGCGATCAGGATGCCCAACGTGACCAGGCTGCGGTCCCGGCGGCTGAGCCCCTCGCGGGCCCACAGCGCGCCCCAGACGCTGGTCAGGCCGATCTCGACCAGCTCCTCTCCGAGCCGACCGTCACGCAGGTCGAGGTCGTCGCCCTCGGGGAACACGCCGGGCAGCGCCTCCCGCATGGCCTTGAGCCCCGCGGCCCGCGGATCGGTCCCGGCCGCGGACCGACCACCCGGCACCTCGCCCCCGACAGCCTCGGCGGTGGTGGGTTCCTCGGCATCCATGGCCCTCATGTGCGCCTCCCGGTGCATGCGCTCACGTTCGTTGCAGCGAAAGTTAGATCAAACGGTCGGTACAATCAATGCTCTCGACAACATCGCTGCTGACGACCCTCGCGCGGTCCACCGCGTCCCGCCATTCGAGGACCTGCACTCTTCCCGCGTCACCGCCATTGAGTCGGACCCTTCCCCTCATCTACGCTCGGGCTGAATATTCGATCGACCGGTCGAAATATCAATGAGGCTCGCGTGGGGAGTCGCGGCCCCTGTCACGTTGGAGGGCAGATGAGCGAATCGACGAAGGTGTCGAGTGCGGCGGACCAGAACCGAGTCGACGTGCTGGTCGTGGGAGCAGGCGTCACGGGCATCTACCAGCTGTATCGGGCCCGCGAGGCCGGTTTCTCGGCGAAACTGGTCGAGGCCGGCACCGGTGTGGGTGGCACCTGGTACTGGAACCGCTACCCCGAGGCCCGCTTCGACTCCGAGAGCTACACCTACGGCTATCTGTTCTCGAAGGAGCTGTGGGAGGAGTGGGAGTGGTCGGAGCGGTTCGCCGGCCAGCCGGAGATCGAACGCTACTTCAACTACGTCGTCGACCGTTTCGGCCTGCGGCGCGACATCGTGTTCGGTGCCAAGGTGACCGCGACCGTCTACGACGAGCCGTCCGGGACGTGGAGCGTGCGGACCTCCGACGGCACCGAGCACCGGGCGCGCTTCGTCGTCGCGGCGACCGGCATCCTCTCCGTGCCGTTCATCCCGGACATTCCGGGGCGCGGCGACTTCCGGGGCGAGCAGCACCACACCGGTCTGTGGCCGAAGACGCCCGTCGACTTCTCGGGCAAGCGCGTGGCCCTCATCGGCACCGGGTCCAGCGGCGTGCAGATCGTCCCCGCGATCGCGGACGAGGTGGCCTCCCTGACGGTGTACCAGAAGGCGGCCGACTGGCTCACTCCGCTCAACAACGCCCCGATCGCGCCCGAGGAACAGGCGGAGCTGAAGGCGAACTTCGAGTCCATCCGCGAGACGCTGAACATCTCGCCGAGCGGGTTCCTCCACCAGATCACGATGCGTTCGGGCCTCGACGACTCCCCCGAGCAGCGGCAGGAGTTCTATGAGGAGCGGTGGAACGGCCCCGGCTTCACCAAACTGTCCGAGCACTACATGGACATGACGACCAACCCCACCGTGAACGCGGAGTGGTGCGAGTTCCTCGTCGGGAAGATCCGCAGCATCGTCAAGGATCCCGAGACGGCGGAGAAGCTGATCCCCAAGGGGCACGGCTACGGCGGTCGGCGGCCGCCGTTCGGGACCGGCTACTACGAGACGTACAACAAGCCGAACGTCTTCCTCGTCGACCTCAACGAGACGCCGATCACCCGCATCACCGGGACCGGCGTCGAGACGTCCGAAGGCACGCAGGACTTCGACATCATCATCTGGGCGACGGGCTACGACTTCGGGACCGGCGCGCTCAACCGGCTGGGGGTGCGCGGCCGAGGGGGGCTCGCGCTGGAGGAGTACTGGGAGGACGGCCCGCGCACCTACCTCGGGGTCGCGGCCGCCGGCTTCCCGAACTTCTTCTTCCCCGGTGGGCCGCACGGCGCCCTCGGCAACAACCCGCGCTACTCCGGCGACCAGGTGGACTTCGTCACCGACGCGCTCGTCCACACGCGTGAACGCGGCCATGACGTGATCGAGGTGACCGCCACCGCCGAGGACGAGTGGACGGACAAGATGAACAGCAGCGGGGACCTGTCCTCCTTCCTGAAGAGCAGTTACTTCTACGGGGCCAACATCCCCGGCAAGCCGGTGCGGCAGCTGCTGAACCCGACGGGGCGGTGGGCGCTCCAGGAGATGATCGCCGCCATCCAGCAGAACGAGTACGCGACGTTCGTCTTCTCCAAGGCCACGAAAGAGGCCTAGGTCCTGTCGTCAAATTCCCGTCGTCCGCCCGGAGGGCGGGCCCTGCGGCGTCAGGTGCGTGCTCTCGGCGTGCCGGGCACAGGCCCTCGTACTGGACGTACTTGGGTCTGTGCCTGGTGCGGTGAGAGTGCGTGCATGGCGTCGCGGGGCAGACGGGAATTTGACGACAGGGCCTAGGCGTACGAAGGCCCCGGCCGCGTGGAGGCGATAGGTCGTCTCCACGCGGCCCGGGCGAGCCGGGTTCCGGTTCCTCAGGCAGGCTGGTGGGCCCTGCGACGGCTTACTGCCCACCGCCCACCCTCTGCCCCCTGCGGCCTACGACGCGAAGGTCGTCACCCTCCGCTGGAACCGCCAGGCGCCGTCACGCCGGCTCAGGGTGTCGTCGTAGCGTCCGACGAGCTGCACCGCCCAGCCCGCCTCGCCGCGCTGGAAGAACGCCAGGTTGCTCACCGCGGTCGCCTCGTCCTCGGTCCACGAGGTGACGACCGTGTTCGCGGTCAGGTGGAGTTGGGGCCGGGTCGGCGCGAAGGCGGCGTACCCCTCGCATATGGCCTCCCGCCCCTCGAAGGTGCCGACGCCGGCGATCTCGGCGACGCCGTCGGGCCAGAACAGGTCGGCCAGGTCGTCGACGCGTCCGGTGTCCAGCGCCTGTGCGTAGGCGGCGACGGCGGCGTGCACGTTCGCCGCCACCGACGCCTCGGTCGATGCGCTCATCTCGCTCCAAATGGTGAGTGGGTCGACTGGGTCGACTACTGGAAGGTGGTGCTCCTGCGGTGCAACCGCCACGCGCCGTCACGCCGGCGCAGCGTGTCGTCGTAGTGCCCGACGAGCTGCACCGCCCAGCCGGACTCGCCCCGCTGGAGGAAGGCCACGTCGCTTGCCGCGGTCGCCTCGTCCTCCGCCCGCGAGGTGATGACGGTGTTGGTCACCAGGTGCAGCTGCGGCTGCGTCGGCGCCCACGACTTGAAGGCGTCCCGGAGCGCCTCGTGCCCCTCGACGGGGTCCATTCCGGGCAGCTCCAGCACCGCGTCGGGCGTGTACAGCGCGACGACGTCGTCCGTGCGGCCCGCGTCCTGGGCCTGGGTGTGCGCGCCGATCACCGCACGCACACCCGCCACGACCCACGCCTCTGTGGATTCGCTCATTCTTCTCTCCAGGGTTGGTGTTTCGACCATGCAGTCTATTGCCGACTCCAAGGGAATGGCAGAGTCGCGTGCGGATTTGTTGACCGATTGGTACAATCGCAAATAGCATGCGGACGGCTGTCGACGGGGACTGTGCCGAAGGAGGCGTGATCATGACGAAGCGTTGGAAGCAGCGTCCGCCGGGTTCGACGTGGGGCGACTGGGGTGAGGACGACGAACTGGGGCGCATCAACCTGCTCACCCCGCAGAAGGTCCTCGAAGGGGTGCGCGAGGTCGAGCACGGGATCAGCTTCAGTCTGAGTCTGCCCCTCGACTATCCGGGCGGTTCGGCGATGAACCAGCGGCGGTACCCGCCGATTCTGCGGCCGACCGAGGACCTCGAGCACAAGCAGGACGTCTTCTACAACGTCGTCGCGCGTGAGCAGATCGACCCTTCGCTGATCGACGTGTGGTCCGACGACGTGGTGACCCTCTGGCTCCAGTACTCGACCCAGTGGGACTCGCTCGCCCACCAGGGCGCCGAGTTCGACGCGGACGGTGACGGGGTCGCCGAGCCGGTCTACTACAACGGCTACCGGGCAGACGCGGACCTGGTCGGGCCGCAGGAGGACGCCAAGGGGGACGGCAGCGGGAGCCTCAGCTTCGCCCGCCACCTCGGTCTGGAGAAGATGGCGGAACACGGGGTCCAGGGCCGGGGTGTCCTCATCGACATCGCCCACCACCTCGGTACCGGCTACCAGCCGGTCGGCTTCAAGCAGCTCCAGGACATCATGGCCACGGACAACGTGGTGGTGGAGCCCGGCGACATGCTCCTTCTGCACACCGGATTCGCCACCCAGATCCTCGCCTGGGAGAAGAACCCGGACCCGGTGGCGATCCACCAGACGGCCGCCTACCTCGACGCGGACGACCCGGACCTGCTCGAATGGATCGCCGAGTCGCAGATCTCGGCGCTGATCTCGGACAACTACGCGGTCGAGGGCGTGGGCGTCACGCAGGCCCAGGGCCCGCACACGCTGCTGCCGATCCACCACCTCTGCCTCTTCAAGCTCGGCGTCCCGCTCGGTGAGCTGTGGTACCTGCACGACCTGGCGGCCTGGCTGCGGGAGCACAACCGCAGCCGGTTCCTGCTCACCGCGCCTCCGCTGAACCTGCCGGGGACCCAGGGGAGTCCGCTCACACCGGTCGCGACCGTCTGACGGCTGCTACGACGGGAAGGGCCCCCGGAATCCCGGGGGCCCTTCCCGTCGTAGCCCTGCTCAGACCGCGGCGATCCTGCGCAGCGTCTCCGCGATCGTGTCCCGTGAGGGAAGCCAGGTCCGTTCCAGAGAGGGCGCGTACGGCGCCGGTACGGAGGGCGGCGCGACCCGGGTGACGGGCGCGTCCAGGTGCCAGAACCCCTCGTCGACGGCGAGGGCGGACAGCTCGGCGCCGACGCCGAAGTCCCGTACCGCCTCGTGCGCGATGACCAGGCGGTTGGTCTTCGCGAGGGAGGCGAGGACGGTCTCCCGGTCCAACGGGGCGATCGTCCGCAGGTCGACGACCTCGACACTGATGCCCTCGGCGGCGAGCAGCTCCGCGGCGGCCAGACAGTCCTGGACCATCCGGGACCAGGAGACCAGGGTGATGTCGGTGCCCTCCCGGACCACCTTGGCCTTGCCCAGGGGGATCAGGTGCTCCACCGGCGGCCGGGGGCCCTTGAGGCCGTACTGCAGGCGGTTCTCCACGAAGACGACCGGGTTGGGGTCCTGGATGGCGGCCCGCAGCAGGCCGTAGGTGTCCGCCGGGTTGGAGGGCATCACCACGGTCAGCCCCGGTATGTGGGCGAGGATGGCCTCCAGGCTCTGCGAGTGCTGACTGCCGGAGGAGCGTCCGGCACCGAACTGGGTGCGCACCACGAGCGGCATGGAGGCCCGGCCGCCCGTCATGAAGCGCAGCTTGGCGGCCTGGTTGAGCAGCATGTCGAGGCAGACGCCGATGAAGTCCATGTACATGATCTCCACGACCGGCTTCATGCCCGCCATGGCCGCACCCACCGCCGTACCCAGGATGGCGCTCTCACTGATCGGGGTGTCACGGACCCGGCCGGGGAAGGCCCCGGCCAGGCCCCGGGTGAGGCCGAAGACGTTGCCACCGGCGCCGACATCGATCCCGGCGACGAACACGGCGGGATCCGCGGCGAGTTCGTGTTCCAGGGCGAGGCGCACGGCGTCCATGGAGCGGAAGATCTCGGCCTCGGCCGGAAGCGGGGCCGGCTCGGGCAGGGCGGGGCGCGGGGCCGACACGAAGTCGTACAGCGTTTCGGGTGCGGGCTCCGGCAGACCGCGCGCCCACTCCACAGCCGCCTCGATCTCCTTGTCGATCTCCTCGTCGACGGCGTCGGCGAGCGCTGCCGCGACGCCGGCCGTCTCCAGGCGCAGGCGCGCCACCAGCAGCGGGTCGCGTTCCTTGGCGGCGGCGACCTCCTCGGGGGAGCGGTAGCGCTCGGGGTCGCCCTCGTAGTGGCCGTGCCAGCGGTACGTCTCGGCCTCCACCAGGACCGGGCCGCCGCCCTCGCGCAGCCGCCGTACGACCTCGGTCATGGTGCGCGCCACGGCGACGACGTCGTTGCCGTCGACGTGCTCGTACGCGATGCCGTACCCGGCGGCGCGGGCGGAGAGCGGGGCGCGGTGCTGGTCGGCGGCGGGCGAGAACTCGGAGTAGTGGTTGTTCTCGCAGAGGAAGACGACCGGCAGGTCCCATACGGCGGCCAGGTTGACGGCCTCGTGGAACATGCCCTGGGCGACCGCCCCGTCGCCGAAGAACGCCACCACCACGTCACCCGCGGCGCGCAGCTTGGCCGCGGTCGCCACCCCGGTGGCGATGGGCAGTCCGGCGCCGACGATGCCGTTGGCGCCGTAGATGCCGAGGCCCGGGTCCGCGATGTGCATCGAACCGCCGCGGCCGCGGCAGGTCCCGGCGTCCTTGCCCATCAGCTCGGCCATCATCGACGCGGAGTCCAGCCCCTTGGCCAGCACGTGGCCGTGGCCGCGGTGGGTGGAGGTGATGCCGTCGCGTGCGCCGAGGGGCCAGCAGGCGCCGACAGCACTGGCCTCCTGTCCGATCGACAGATGCAGGAAGCCGGGAATCTCCGTCGCCTTGTACAGGTCGGAGGCCCGCTCCTCGAACCGTCGGATCCGGCGCATCCGACGGTACATTTCCAGGAGCTGCTCCGCGTGCGCGGGAGTGGTGCCGGTGTGCTGCGGTGCCTCGGTCATGCGCGTCCTCGCAATGCTCGCGCAGACGGCGCGCTTGCGCGCCGCCCGGGTCCGTCTTTTAATGTACCGTTTGGTCTAGCAAACTGGAGCGGCGTCCCGGAGTCCGCTTCCCCCCAGGTGCGCCGACGGCCGTCTGGAGCGGACGCCGGGTTGGTCTCGGTCGAGACACGTCGTCACATCAGGCGGGGAGTGAATCAATGCCACGACCACCGGGTCATGGGCCGGGCTTCGAAGTCAGACGCCAGAAGATCATCGACATCGCGGCCTCCCTGTTCGCCGAACAGGGCTACGCGGCGACCTCCATCAACGACCTGGGCCGCGCGGTCGGGCTCGCCAAGGGAGCCCTGTACTACTACATCGGCTCCAAGGAGAACCTGCTCATCGAGATCCAGTCGCGGGTGATGCGGCCGCTGCTGTCGCGAGCGCGGCAGATCGCGGAACTCGACGAGGATCCCCTGCTGCGGCTGCGGCTGCTGTCCGAGTCGCTGCTGACGATCATCTTCCGCAGGCTCGACCACATCTGGGTCTACGAGCACGACTACCGCAGTCTCAGCGGCGACGAGCTGGAGACCCTGCTGGGCCAGCGCTCCGACTTCGAGCACCTCGTCTCCGGCCTGCTCGCGGAGGCGGTCGACCAGGGCATCTTCCGTGCGCTCCAACCGCGCCTGGCGACCCTGCAGTTCCTCAACCTGCACAACCACACCTACCAATGGGTGCGCCCGGAGGGGCAGTGGGACGCCGCGTTCCTGTCGCGTGAGTACTGCGCGACCCTGTTCCGCGGTTTCGGCGCGTCCGACAACGCCCTGCCGGACGTGGAGGAGCGGGCCGCCGCGTTCAAGCGCGACCGCCCCGACCTGCCGCTCGACCCCGAGGCGGAGTGGCAGCCGGCCGCTGTCGGCGGCTGACCGGACCCGCGGTGCGCCACGGCGCACCGCGGGATGCCTCCTCACGCCTGCTTCACCAACGCTCTGGCGATGACGTTGCGCTGGATCTCGTTCGTGCCCTCGCCGATCTCCAGGATCTTCGCGTCGGCGTAGAACCGGGAGATCTCCGACTCCCTCACGTAGCCGTAGCCGCCGTGGATCTGCACCGACGCGGAGGCCGCGCGGTTGGCGACCTCGGAGGCGTACAGCTTCGCCATGGCGGCCTCCGTACTGTGCGGGCGGCCCTGGTCGGCGAGCCAGGCGGCGCGGTAGACCATCCAGCGGGCGGCCTCGAACTCGGTGCCGATGTCGGCGATCTTGTGCGCGACCGCCTGGAAGGCCGAGAGCGGGCGGCCGAACTGGTGGCGTTCCGTGGCGTGTTTGACGGCCAGCGCCAGCGCCGCCTTGGTGAGCGAGAGACCCAGCGCGGCGACGCTGATCCGGCCCTTGTCCAGTACGGACAGGAACTGGCGCAGCCCGCCGCCCTCCTCGCCGATCAGATGGTCTTCGGGGATCCAGCAGTCGGTGAAGACCAGCTCCCGGGTGTCCATGGCGTGCCAGCCGAGCTTCTTCAGCTTGTGGCCGCAGGCGTAGCCGGGCGTGCCGGTGGGGACGTAGAAGGTCGCGTACCGCTTGCGTCCGTCGTCGTCCCGGCCCGTCACGGCCAGCAGCGTGACACCCTGGCTGATCTCGGTCCCGGCGTTGGTGATGAACATCTTGGTGCCGTTGATCACCCAGCCGCCGTCCGCCCGCCGCGCGGTGGTGGCGATGCCGGCCGCGTCGGAACCGGCGTCCGGCTCGGTCAGTCCGAAGGCCCCTATCGCCTCGCCCCTGGCCAGCGGCGCCAGCCAGCGCCGCTTCTGCTCCTCGGTGCCGTAGGCCAGGAGCGGCAGGGAGGCGATGGTGGAGTGCGCGTTCCAGGAGGAGGCGACCGACTGGTCGGCGGCGCCGAGTTCCTCCATCACCGCCACGTACGAGACCGTGTCGGAGCCGGCGCCGTCGTACTCCTCGGGCACGAGCATGCCCATCAGGCCGAGTTCACCGAGCTTGGTGAAGACCTGGGCCGGGAAGTGCTCGTTCTCCGACCACTCGGCCGCGTGCGGGGTGATCTCCTTGGCTGCGAACTCGCGGACCATGTCCTGCAGGGCCCGAGTCTCCTCAGACAGGTCGAAATCCATCTCACAGTCCCTTCGGGGTCAGCAGCACCTTGAGGTGCCGGGCGCGGCCGGCGGCCAGGTCCTCGAAGACCCCGGCTCCTTCCGACAGCGGAAAACGCCCGGTGATCAGTGCCGAGGCGTCCAGGCGCCCGGTGCTCATCAGATCGATCACGCGGGGGATGTCGAAGGTGTAGCCGAGAGTGCCGAGCACGGCACGCTCGTAGAAGACGAGCTGTCCCATGTCGAACTCGACGCTGCCGTGACCGACACCGGCGAGCACGACCCGGCCGCCGCGCCGGACGGTCGCGACGGCCTGCGCCGCGAGGTGCGGCACCCCGGTCGCGTCGATGACGGCGTCCGGCCCGATGCGCCCGGTCCGCAGGAACACCTCACGGCGTACGTCGCTCTCGCGCGGGTCGAAGGCCTCGGTGACGCCGAGTTCGAGGAGCCTCTCCCGGCGTTCCTCGACCGGCTCGCTGACATAGAGCCCGGCCGCGCCCGCCAGACGTGCGGCGAGGGCCACGGCGAAGCCGATGGGGCCGCCGCCCACGACCAGGACGTTGTCTCCCGGACGCACCCCGGCCCGGGTGACCGCGTGCAGTCCGACCGCCAGGGGCTCGGCCACCGCCGCCATCTCGTCGCTCACGTTGTCCGGAAGACGCGTCAGCCCGGCGAGCGGTACGGTGACGCGCTCGGCGAAGGCCCCCGGCGAGGCGAGACCCACCGAGCCGCCCTTCGGGCACAGGTGGTACTCGCCACGGGTGCACCAGTAGCAGACGCCGCATCGCCAGCAGGGGTCGGCGGTCACCCGGTCGCCGATCCCGATGCCGGGCGCCTCCGCGCCCAACGCGACCACCGTTCCGCTCAGTTCATGGCCGAGGGCGAGCGGTGGCCGAGCGCCGGTGAGGGGATGCGGGCCCTCGCGGATCATGTGCGGGCCTGCGAGGAACTCGTGCAGGTCGGTGCCGCAGACGCCGCACCAGGACACGTCCACGACCGCCTCGTGGGGACCTGGCTCGGGCGGCTCGGGGACCTCCTCGAGGCGTAGGTCCCGTGCGCCGTGCCAGCGCAGTGCCTCCATGTTCGCCACCCCTTTCTTGATCGCCGTAATTGGCTGCTGCGCTGTCGTGGCCGGGCGCGCAGTTCCCCGCGCCCCTCACGGGGCGCTGCCGAAGCGTGCCTGTCCGGGACCGTGGTCCAGGAAGGAGCGGATCCCCGTCGTGGCGTCCGTCGTGCCGAAGACGCCCGTGAACAGGGACCGTTCCAGGGCGAGCCCGGCGGAGATGCCGATGTCGGCGCCGTGGTCCACCGACTCCTTGATCGCCTCCAGGGCCGCGGCCGGCCCCTCGGCGAGCCGACGGGCGTAGCTCAGGGCGGTGTCGAGCGCCGACCCGGCGGGGACGACCTCGTCCACGAGTCCCAGGCGCAGCGCCTCGTCGGCGGCCACCCGGCGGCCGGTCATCAGCAGGTTCTTCGCCCGCGACGGCCCGATCAGCCGGGTCAGCCGCTGGGTGCCGCCCGATCCCGGCATGATGCCGAGCTGCACCTCCGGCTGGCCGAGGACGGCGTCGTCGGCGGCCACCCGGTAGTCGGCCGCGAGGGCCAGCTCCATCCCGCCGCCGAGCGCGTACCCGGTCAGCGCCGCGACGACCGGCATCGGCAGCCGGGCCACCTCGTCGAAGGTCCGCTGCAACGCGCGGTTCCAGCCCCGCACCTCCTCGGGCCCCATCGCGGCCAGGGCCTTGATGTCCGCCCCGGCGGCGAAGAGCCGCTCGCCCCCGTGGAGCACCACGGCCCGTACGTCCCGGGCGTCGGCCAGCTCGCGCGCACAGGCGGAGAGCTCCGCCCGCAGGGCCGAGTCGAAGGCGTTCAGCGGCGGGTTGTCGAGACGGACCGTGACGACGGGGCCGTCGATGTCCATTCGGATGCGTGGCACAGAGGCACTCCTCGTCTGGCGGAAGCGACATCGCGAGCGCGCGGATGGTTGTCGAGGCGCACGCGCCGTCGTAAAGTGCGGCGCACAAGTTTTATAGACCAATGGGTACACTAAATCTTGAGGGTGGGCAACCGACCGGTCGGATTCCGGCCTGCCCTCGCTTTCCCTCCGCGCAGAACGAGAATTCCGCACACCCCACATCGCATATCGCGCATCGCACAGTGACCGCGTGAGCCGCGGCAGGCAGCGTTCGACGTCGAACACGACCCAGCGAGAGAGTCCCGTGCACAATTTCGCGAGCATCCTCGATTACCACCTGGCCCAGCGGCCCGACGCCGTCGTCGTCGCGCAGGACGAACAGAGTCTGACGGTGCGTCAATTCCATGAGCGGGTCAACCGGCTGGCCGCCGGGCTGGCCGAACTGGGGATCGGACGCGGCGACGTCGTCGGCCTGCTGCTCTACAACCGGCCGGAGTTCCTGGAACTGGTCTATGCGACCAACCGCCTGGGCGCGGTCTTCCTGCCCCTGAACTACCGGCTGTCGGATGAGGAGTGGCAGTACATCCTGGGCCACGCCCAGGCCAAGGCGATCGTCACCGAACCGGAGTTCGCCTCCGCGGTGGAGCGGAGCGCCGGCTGTCTGACGGACCTGGAGCACCGGATCCTGGCCGGCGACGGTCCCAGGAGCGGCTGGACCGGCTACGAAGATCTGCTCGCCCGGCACCCGGGTGCCCGCATGGAGCCGGTGGACGTCGGCCTCGATGACCTCCAGCGGCTGATGTACACCTCCGGCACCACATCGCGCCCCAAGGGCGTGTGCGTCACGTACGGAAACCTGCAGGCCAAGAACCTGGCCCACATCGTCCACTTCGGTCTGACCGCGGTGGACACCACGCTGGTATGCGGGCCGCTCTACCACGTCGGCGGCCTGGACATGCCCGCCCTTGCGACCCTGTACGCGGGCGGCGGCGTCGTCCTCCAGCGCAGGTTCGACGCGCGGGGCGCGCTCCGCGCGATCCAGGAGCACCGCGTCACCAACGTGTGGCTGGCGCCCGCCATGGTCAACGCGGTCCTGGAGGTCCCCGACCGCGAGTCGTACGACACGACCTCGGTCCGCTTCGTCCTGGGCGGCGGGGAGAAGACCCCGGAGCCCGTGCTGCGACGGATCACGACCGCGTTCCCGAACGCCTGGTTCGCCGATGCCTACGGACTGACCGAGACGGTCTCGGGCGACACGTTCCTCGACCGTGAGCACGCGCTGTCCAAACTGGGCTCGGTCGGGCGGCCCGTGCCGCACACCCGCGTCAGGATCGTCGACGACACCGGCAAGGAGGTTGCGGCGGGCGAACTCGGTGAGATCACGCTGCGCGGCCCGAAGGTCTTCGCGGGGTACTGGCGCGACGAGAAGGCCACGGCCGCGGCCCTGCGTGACGGCTGGTTCCACACAGGCGACATCGGGCACGTCGACGAGGACGGCTTCCTGTTCATCGACGACAGGAAGAAGGACATGATCGTCTCCGGCGGCGAGAACATCGCCACCCCGGAGGTCGAACGGGTCCTGTACGAGCACCCCGCCGTGCTGGAGGCCGCTGTCGTCGGTCTGTCGCATCCCCGCTGGGGCGAGGTCCCGAGGGCGTTCGTGGTGTTCCGGCCGGGAGCGAGCACCGGGACCGAGGAACTGCGGGAGTTCTGCCGGGCACGCCTGGCCAAGTTCAAGGTGCCGACCCGCTTCGACATCGTCGACGAACTGCCCCGTACGCCCTCGGGCAAGGTCCTCAAGCGGACCCTGCGCGACATCTCGACGGGAGGCGAGCGATGACCGACGGGGACACCGATGTGAACACCGACGGGAACACCGACGGGAACACCGACGTGAACAGTGAACTGCGTCTGGACGGGCGGACCGCGTGGGTGACGGGGGCAGGAAAGGGGCTCGGCCGCGCGATGGCCGTCGCCCTGTCCCAAGCCGGTGCGACCGTGGCGGTGACGGCACGGACGGCGTCCGACCTGGAGCGGCTGGAGGCCGAACGCGCCGAACACGGCGGCAAGGTGCTGGTGCTGCCCGGATCCGTCGACGACTCCGCCGCCGTCCGCACCATGGTGGAACGGATCCACGCCTGGTCGGGCCGACTGGACGCGGTGATCAACTGCGCCGGAATCAGCCCCCACTTCACCCGCAGCGAGCGGACCATCGACGAGGACTGGCGCCAGGTACTGGACGTCAACCTCCAAGGCACCTTCTACTGCTGCCGCGAGGCGGGCAAGGTGATGCTGGAGCAGCGCTCCGGCTCGATCGTCAACGTCTCCTCGGTGCACGCGAGCGCCGGGTTCGAGCGGATCGCCGCCTACGCCGCGAGCAAGGGCGGGGTCGAGGCGCTCACCAAGTCGCTGGCCGTCGAATGGGCCGACTGCGGGGTGCGCGTCAACGCCCTCGCGCCGGGCTACTTCCACACCGACCTCAGCTCCGGGCTCCTGGACAGCCGCTGGGGCGAGCGGATCGTGCGCGGCACTCCCATGGGCCGGGTGGGCGGTGCCGAGGAGCTCGGCGGCGCGGCGGTGTTCCTCGCCTCGGACGCCTCCCGTTTCGTCACAGGGACCACGCTCACGGTGGACGGCGGCTGGACCGCCTGGTGAGCGGCTTCGCGGACGGGGCGGCCCCGACGGATCCATTGTATGTAACGACCGGTCGGTTTAAAGTGTGCGGGCAGTCGAGACCCGCAGCGACAACGCAGTACGACAGGAGTCACCCATGAGCGAGTTCAGCTTCGAAGGACGCGTCGCGGTCGTCACCGGCGCGGGGCGCGGCATCGGCCGGGCCCATGCCCGCCTGCTGGCGGAGCGAGGGGCGAAAGTCGTCGTCAACGACCTCGGCGGGTCGATGGAGGGGGAGGGCGTCGACAAGGGGCCCGCGCAGTCGGTCGCCGAGGAGATCGTCGCGGCCGGCGGAGACGCCGTGGCCGACATCAGCGACGTGTCCACGCAGGCGGGCGGCCAGGCGATCGTCGACGCCGCTGTCGATCGCTACGGCCGTATCGACATCCTGGTCAACAACGCCGGGATCATCAGGTGGGGCGGCCTGCCGGAGGTCGACCTCGAGAACCTCGAACGCCATCTCGCCGTGCACCTCATCGGCTCGTTCAACACGATGCGGGCCGCCTGGCCGCACTTCGTCGAGCAGCGCTACGGCCGAGTCGTACTGACGACCTCGAGCGGCCTGTTCGGCCTCGACAACAACCTGTCGTACGCGGCGGCGAAGGCCGGTGTGGTCGGACTGGCCCGCAGCGCGAAGCTGGCCGGTGAGCAGCACGGGATCAAGGTCAATCTGATCGCGCCGGCGGCGCAGACCCGGATGGCCGGAGGTGACGCGCCGGTCGCCGAGGGCCGGGCCGCCGCCGACGGGCCGCCCGTGCCGTCCATGCCGTCGGAGGCCGTGTCGCCCATCGTGGCGTTCCTCGCCCATGAGGGCTGTCCGGTGAGCGGGGAGATCTACACGGCCGGAGCCGACCGCTTCGCGCGGCTCTTCATCGCCTCGACCGAGGGCTATCTGTACCAAGGCGGTCGGAGCGGTCAGGGCGGCGGCCAGGGTGGTCCGGCCACTGTCGAGGACATCGCCGAGAACTGGGACGCCATCAACGACGAGACCGGCTACTCCGTGCCGTCCGACCTGATGTCGTGGTCCGGTTCGTTCCTCAAGCACCAGTTCGCCGAATAGATTGCTTGAGTTAGGCAAGCAGCTGCGCGCCCGGAACCCCGGGCGGCACGAGGGGATGCCGCGCCACGGCGACCTGGTCCTCGACGACGCCACCTGCCAGGCGCGGCGCGGAGCCAGGCCGCTCGGTCTCACACCCGCCGAGTACCGGCTCCTGGGCCATCTGATGGCCAACGCGGAACACGTCCTGTCGAAGGAGCAGATCAGCCGGTACGTCTGGGGGGGGGAGTACCGCGCCAACCCCGCGATCGAGAAGCTCGTCTCCCGGCTTCGCCAGAAGGTGGACCAGGAGGGCCGACTCGGGCCTCAGAGCCGTCGCCGAACCGTTCGCCCTTGATGTCACCGACCGCGAGGGCATGGCCCGGCTCGCCGAGCGGGTCGCGGAACTGGGCACGCTCCGGGCCGTCGCGCACGCCGCCGGCATCTCGCCCACCATGGCGGACTGGTGGCGCATCTTCGAGGTCGACCTCGTCGGGACCGCGTTGCTCGCCGAGACGCTCCGCCCGCTGGCCACCGCCGGAACGGCGATGGTCTACTTCGCCTCGATGTCCCCGCTGCTCGCGCGTATCGACCCCGATCCGGCCGTCGCCGCGATCCTGGACGACCCGCTCGACCCGGACTTCCTCGACAAGATCCACGACGCCCTCGGGCCGGCCATCGAGAACACCGCCATGGCATACCCGTGGGCCAAGCACGGCGTGCACCGCTTCGCGCGGAAGGAGGCCGTACGCCTCGGACCGATGGGAGCCCGGGCGTGCTCCCTCTCGCCGGGCATCATCGACACCCCGCAGGGCCGGCAGGAGGCGGCGACCCACGCCTCCATGCAGCGGCTCATCGACGCGACACCGCTGGGCCGGACGGGCCGGTCCGAGGATGTCGCCGGTGTCGTCGCCTTCATGCTCTCGGACGACGCCGGTTTCCTGAACGGCATCGACATCCTCGTGGACGGTGGTGTGGTCGCCGCCGTGCGCGGCGACTGAGGCGGACGCGAGCACGCCGGTTCGGCGCTCACGCCGCACGGTTCCCGGGAGGCGGGCATGCTGGTGCTCGTCGGGATACGGGCGGACGGGTGGAGGCGCGCGATGCGGTGGTGGGCCGGTTGGACGGCGGTCGCCGGAGTGGTGCTGCTCGCGGCGTGCGGTGGATCGGCAGGCACCGGCCGGGGACCGTCGCCCGGACCCACGAGTGCCTCCGCGACTGCCTCCGCCAGTGCTTCTACGAGCGGTTCGGCGGAGCCGGGGCGAGGGGTACCGTCCGCGTCGGGCCCCGGATCCGCCGCCCCGGTGGCCAGTTGCTCCGCCGGGCGGGTGGAAGTCACCGTCTCGCCCGGGGACGCGGTCGAACGGCGGTTGTGCGTACGGACCGGAACGGTGGTCTCGCTCACCCTGCGGCCGCGCGCGGATGACCGGCGCTGGACGGCCGTCCGGAGTGCGGCGCCCGCAGCGGTGCTGGTCTCCGGATGGCGCGTCGACGCCGACGGGACCGGCCGTGCCACCTTGCGCTGCGCGAGCGTACGAGGCGGGGCGGCCGGGATCACGGTGACGGCGAAGGCTCCGGACGTGGCGGGCGCGGCGCGCACCGCGTTCACGCTCCGGGTGAGTGTGGTCCCGTATGCGAAGGAGGGGTGAACCCGTCGCTTGCGGCGGCGGGTTCACCCCTCCGTCATGCCTGCGGGTCAGCCGCAGTCGCGCACCTTGATCGTGTAGATGCCGCGGCCGTGGGTGGCCGCGTACAGCGTGCCGCCGTCCGGGCTCAGCTTCAGCTGGAGCACGGCGACCGCCGGGAGCCGGCCGACGCGCTGCCATGCCGTACGGCCCGGGGCGCGGTAGACCACGCCGAGGTCGGTGGCGACGGCGAGGCCCCCGTTGGCGGTGACGACCGCGGAGTTGGTCGGCACGTCGGGAAGGTTCGCGGAGATGTCGGTCCAGGTGGTGCCGCCGTCCTTGGACTCGAATACATGGCCCACGCCCGCGCCGGGGCCCTCGGTCCAGTGCCGGGAGAAGCCGTTGACCTCCAGGTACACGTGGTCGGCGTTCTTCGGATCGACGGCGAAGCCGCTGAGGTAGCGGTTGGGCACGGTCGCGTCCACCGGCAGTGCCACGTCGTGCCAGCCCGTGCCGTCCTCGTTGCCGACGGAGATGCCGCGCGCGAAACCCTGGTTGTTGCAGGGGCCGCACCACGCCGCGTACACCTTGCCGCCCGACGCGGCGACGGCGGTCGCGGTGCGGCCCGCGCCGAGGTCGTACAGGCTGGTCCACTCGGAGCCGCTGCGGATGGCGTAGCCGTGCGTCTGCACCCACACGTGCCGGCCGCCCGCGATCCACGTCGAACTGTTCTTCATGTCGGCGGCGAGCGGGGCGATGAAACGGGCCTCACTGGTGGCGTTGTCGGCCGGGGCGACGTTGTACGAGGTGACCTTGCTCGCGTCGTTGACCCAGGAACCGTCGTTGACGGCGCAGTTCTGGGTGATCTGCACGGCCAGGTAGACGTACTCCTCGGCGATGTCGCAGCCGTTGGCCGGGTCGGCGAGTGTGTCTCCGCCGTCACCGCCGAAGTCGGAGCCCATCACCTTGTCGTCGCTGCGAAGGACGGACTGGCCGTTGTCCTGCAGGCCGCCGGTGACCGAGAGGCCGCCGTGGGCGAGGTCCTTGCCGATGCCCACCGAGTAGTACTGGAGCGTGTCGATCGTGCCGTCGTTCAGGGACGTCCAGTCGGTGGCGTGGCCGGAGGAGTCCTGGGCGCCGTCGAGCGGCCGCCGGTAGGCTCCGCCGTCGTTGCCGACGTACACGTAACTCCTGCCGTGGTAGCGGCCGATGGCGACCCCGTGCTGGTCGGAGTGGGTCGTGGCGTTGCAGTCGCCGGTCTGCTTGGCGGGGTCGATGCTCCAGCAGGGGAAGCCGAAGTTCCAGTACGGGCCGACGGTGGACCAGGTGCCGCCGCCGTCCTTGGTCTCGTAGACCTCCTCCAGGCCCGCGTACACGTGCTGCGCGTTGGCCGGATCGACGGTCAGGAACTGGTTGTACCAGGCCTGTACGCCGGGCATATAGCCGCTGGAGGTGAGGGCCGAGCCGTCGGCGGCGAGCTGCTTGTAGTCGGCGATCTTCGTCCAAGGACCGAAGGGAGAGCCGGACTTGGCGACGTAGATACCCTCGAGACCGCTGTCCGGGTTGCTGTTCAGCTGTTCCGGCGACTGGTCGATGGCGTAGTACCGCGAGCCGTCGGCGGACCGGGCGAAGGTGACGTTGCCGACGTTGTCCGCGTCGGACGGCAGATCGCCCAGACCACTGGTGATCCGCGTCCAGGTGCCCCGCACCTTGGTGTAGAAGCCGTTGTAGTCGTCACCACTGCGCCAGCCGACCGCGAGGACCACCTTGGAGGGGTCCTTCGGGTCGATCGCGATGTCGTTGGCGAGGTTCTTGTACGGGGCGGAGGGGTCGCTCGCCAGTGAACCACCGGGGAGGTAGTCGGGGTTGGGGGCGAACTCCAGCTTCCAGGCGCCGCCCAGCGTCTTGGTGGAGTGGCTCCACACGCCCTCGCTGGTCGCCGCCCACACCTTCCCGCCGCCGAAGCGCAGCTGGTGGATGGTGGTGCTCTCCAGCTCGTCGCCGCCGACCCGGCTGCGCGCGGAGAACGTGCCGTGGTGTGCGTCGGTCAGAACGTACACCCCGCTGCCGAGGTATGCGTCCGCGTTGGTGTTCGCCTCACCGGTGCCCAGCCACAGCCGCCCGGACCCGTCCAGGGCCAGCGCGCCGGTGGACTGCGAGGACAGCCGGTCGCTGACGGGCTCCCAGTGTCCGCCGCCGGACCGGGAGCGCCATACGCCGCCGCCCGCGCTGCCCGCGTAGACGTACCCGTCGTCGTCGGCGGCCATCGCCGCCAGGCGGCCGGTGACGTTGCCTGAACCGCCGCTGGAGTTGGAGTCGAAGTCGCGGTAGCGCGGGTCGTCGGAGTTGTACGGCAGATCGGTGACGTTGCGCCAACTCCCGCCACTGGAAGGAAGGTTGTTCAGACCGGTCCAGGCCGCGCCGTAGGCGCCCGGCGTGACGACGCCCGGTGAGGTGCGGGCCTCGGCGTACTGGTCGGCCCCCTCGGCTATCTCGTCGGACTCGTTGCCGCCGTCGGAGTCCTGCGCCGTCACCTTCGGGGTGATGCCGCCCGTCGACTGTGCCCGGGCTGCGGCGAGTTGGGCGAGCGTGCGAGCCCCGAAGGGCCGGCCTCCGTCCGGGCCGGGCGCGGCGCCGGCGGGTAGAGCGACGAGCGCGGCTGACGCGGTGACGGCACAGATCGTGAGCCATCGTCTCTTGCGGGTGGGTACTGACACCTGGTCCTCCCAAACGGCGTTGACACAGCCTTGGGACAGACAGGACCACGAGGGACGGGTGAGCGTCCCGGGGCTTGCCCAACTCTTGTCCGGAACCTGCCACGATCTAGGTGTTGTGCGGCGCGCGGCCGGGTGCAGGCGCCTCCGCGCACGGGGGCGCGTCGGGATCCGGCGGGCCGGACCGATCCGCGCCGTGCGCTTCCACTGCCCAAGGGCGCCGCACCGTGGGCCTGTTGTCCGCCGTAGCCCCGGTGGGATCGTGCCCGTGATCAGGCCGTGCCGCCGGAGAAGGAGTCACGCGTGTTCGACAACCTCAAGAACCTCAAGGACAAGGCCGAGGAACTCGCCGAGGCCCACGGCGACACGATCTCCGACGGACTGGAGATGGCCGGCGACGTCGACGACAAGACGGACGGCAAATACACCGACAAGATCGAGACCGGTGTGGACAAGGCGCAGGAGTACGTCGAGAAACTGGGCGAGAAGGAGGCCTGACCCCGCGCGGCGAACGCAGGTCCCAGGCCCCGGGGGCGCCCCTTCCCGGCGGGTTCTCTCAGAAGGGTTCCGGGAGAGGCACCCGGCCCGACCTGCTGCGCACCTGTTCGATGAGCGCGGCGTACGCGGCGATCATGCGGGTGCGGCTGAACCGTTCGCGGCTGAGGGCCAGGGCCGGTGCGAACTCGGCGCCACGTGCCACCGCCTCGGACCAGGCCAGGGCGATCGTGTCGGGATCGGGCGGGGTCAGGAAGCCGTGCCCGGTCACGATCGAGGCGCTGTCGCCGACATCGGTGGCGACCGGAACGGCCCCGCACATCATGCCCTCGATCAGGCACAGCGGCGCCGCCTCGCCGCTGGAGGAGGTCAGCGACACCACGTCGGCAGCCGCGTAGACGGTCTCCATGTCGTGCCGTACGCCGAGCAGGGAGAGGCGTTCGGCGAGCGGGGCGTCCTCGCCGAACGCGGAGGCGATGTCCTCACGCAGGCAGCCGTTGGCCCGCGTCATGCCCGCTCCGCACATCAGGACGTGGCCGTCGGGCTGTCGGCGCAGCCAGGCCCGGGCCGCCCGGAGGAACAGCGGAACGTTCTTCATCGTGGCGTAGCGTGCCGCGAAGACGATCACGGGCGCACGCTCCGGGATGCCCAGGGACGTTCGCAGCTGAGCGCGTCTGAACGGGTCGGGGCGGAATCGCAGCAGGTCCACGCCGTTCGGGATGACGTGCAGCAGGCCGGCCGGGATCCCGGCCGCGGCATACGCGGCGCGCGTCGACTCGGCGCAACAGATCCCGGCGGCGATCCGGCCGTCGGAGACCGCCGTCCGCAGCTCGTCCAGGGCCGCCCCCTGGTTCTCGGGGTCGGAGCGGTGCAGACAGACCACGACGGGCCGACGGGGCAGACCGGCCTGGTTGAGCAGGCCCAGTGGCTGTTCCTTGAGGGACAGGATGACGTCCGCGGCGGCCACCGCCCGCGCGGTGGCGGCCAGCTCCGGCCCGGTGAAGGTCTCGGGGCCGCCGGGTGCCCCGGGGGTGCGGCCCAGCGAGGTGACCGGCACGCCCGCCGCGGTCAGTGACCGGTAGCAGACGTCGTCCTCCATCCGCTGCCGGGTCGCCTCCCGATACATTTCGCCATTCACGCTCAGCACCGCATGCCGCTGGCCACCCTCGTGGAGCCCCAGCACCACATCACTGTGCACGATCCGGGCCCCGCCCGAGAAGAATCCTTCATAGATCGACAGCACACGCAGTTCGTCCATCACGCGCACCTCTTGGCCCGTCTCGCAGGAAGGGAGGAAACCTTTTCAACCCCTGTGATCTGCGGGTTCTCCGCTATGGACACAGGAGAAACTTGCGAGCCTGTGAACTCGTCGTTTCGAATTCGGACACGATTGGTTACGGCGTACTGTTCGGTTGATCAGCCGAATGAAGAGGCGGAGGTCGTGGGCCCGGCGGCCGTTCTCACACCGGTCGACTGGTAAAAAACAGGCCAGAAATTTCCTGGCCCGGGGATGCGTGACACGTACAATCCGCCGACCCCTCGGCCGGGGCGCCGGGCTGCGGGCGTCCGGCGAGGCTGATCGTCAACGCGGCCGATCCCGGCCACGGCCACTTTCGTGCGGGACTTCTCCGTGGCGAAGGAGAAGTCCGTCGGCGCCCCGGCCGGGCCTTCTCCGGCCGGGCGGCGACCACGTCGGCGGTGTCACCCGCACGGTCCGGAGCGCCGTTGTGCGCAGCGGTGACGTCATCGCCCTCTACGCGGGGCCGGACGGTGCGGCCGGGGCGACGGAGAGCCCATCCGCGGCCCGGGTGTTCGGCAGCGCCCACACCCACGACCGCCCGGTCCGCGATCCGGCCGTCGGCGCCGAGGCCGCCGTGGTCTTTTCCCGAGTTCGACCTCTCGCCCGAGACCCGCCGTCCCGTGGCCATCGAGCAGAACTACACGGTGGAGCGCGGCGACCGGCTACTTCCTGCGCCGCGACGGCATGCAGTGGTTCTGGGACCAGGACGAGACCGACGAGGCCGAGCGCACCCAGATCACCGCGTCCCCGCTGCGCGCCGTCACCGAGCAGCTCAGCGGCCTGCCCCCGGCCCTGGTCATCACCGGCGAGGCCGACACCCACGCCGCCCGTGCGGCCACCCGACGTCAAGGTCGTCACCCACGACCTGTTCGTGGACCGCTCAGGCGGTCGGCGTCCCGCGGGCCGCTCTCACAACCGCCTGACCCGTCCGGGGGTCAGGAATCCCGGCCGTCCTTGGCGACGAACAGGCGCGAGAGCAGGCCTTCAAGGGTGGACCGCTCGGCGTCGGTGAGTGAGTCGAGGGCCTGGTGGGTGCCGTGCATGCCGTCACGGATGCTCGACACGGCCGCCGCCCCCTCCTCCGAGAGGACGACGTTCTTGACCCGCCGGTCGGTGGGGCTGGGCTCGCGGTAGACGAGGCCGCGGGCCTCCAGCCGGTCGATGATCCCGGTCATGTTCGAGGCGTCGCAGCGCAGTGTGCCCGCCAGGGCCCGCATCGGAGCCGGGCCCTGGCGCAGCACGTTGAGCGCCTTGGCCTGGCTGTAGGTGAGGCCGTGCGCGGCGGCGGCGCTGGTGAGATCCGCGTAGAGGCTGACCATCGACGCCCAGAGGGTGTCGAGAAGCATGACGTTGGAGACGGCGAGGGGTCCGGCGTCGGACGCCTCGGTGGAGCGGCTCGTTCCAGATGTCGCGGACATGGACCCAGCGTAACCCGAAACTTGACTACCTCAATCTTCGATGCTTACCTCTATCGAGTTACTTGAGGACCTCAAACTTCCAGGCTCTACAGCTTTGCGGACTTCAAGTTTCGCGGCATCACCCTCCGTGACTGCTCGACGCCCTGACCAACCCGACGCCCTGACCAAACGGAAGAACACCGTGACACCCACAGATCGCGTGGCGCCCGGGCGCCCCATCGGCGACCTCTCACTCGTCCTGGTCCTCGGCCTCGCGGCCATGATCGTCTCGATGATGCAGACCCTCGTCGTACCGATCCTGAGCATCATCCAGAGCGACCTCGGTACCACCACCGCCAACGTCAGCTGGGTCACCACCGCGACCCTGCTGTCCGCCGCGGTCTTCACCCCGCTGCTCGGCCGGTTCGGCGACATGCACGGCAAGAAGCCCACGCTGATCGGGGTTCTGCTGCTGATGATCGCCGGTTCGGTGCTGGCGGCGACCACCACCTCGCTGCTGTGGCTGATCGTCGGCCGGGTGCTCCAGGGCGCGGCCACCGCGATCTTCCCGCTCGCCCTCTCGGTCCTGCGCGAGGAGATACCCCCGGCGAAGCTGCACGGCGCGATGGCGCTGGTGAGCGGCACGCTCGCGGTCGGCAGCGGACTCGCCCTGGTGGCGGCCGGACTGCTCACACGGGGCTCGGACCCCGACTACCACCGGGTGTTCTGGCTCGCCGTGGCGCTCGCGGCCCTCGCCCTGGTCGGCGTCGTCCTGCGCGTCCCCTCCTCGCGCTCGACGGCCGGCGGCCGTACCGACTGGCTCGGCGCGGGAACGCTCGCCGCGCTGCTCGTCCTGCTCCTGCTGCCGATCTCGCAGGGACACGAGTGGGGCTGGTCCTCCGCCCGCACCGTCGGCCTGTTCGTCGCCGCGGTCGTCATGGCGGGTGTCTGGGTCCTGGTCGAGCGCAAGGTCCGCGCGCCGATGGTGGACATGGGGATGTTCGCCCACCGCCCGGTGCTCTTCACGAACCTCGCCGGCCTCTTCCTCGGCTTCGCGATGTTCTCCCAGTTCATCGGTGTCGCGTACCTGGCGCAGATGCCGAAGGAGCTCACCGGCTACGGATTCGGCGCCTCGGTGCTGCGCGCCTCCGTCGAGTACCTGCTGCCGACCACGCTGATCTCGCTGCTCGCCGCACAGTTCGGCGGGATTCTCGTCGGGCGGATCGGGGCGCGGTTCACCCTCGCCGTGGGCGCCGTGTTCGGTGTCGCCGGCTTCGCGTGGCTGACCCTGGCGCACGACACCTCCGCGTCGATCATCCTGGCGGGCCTGCTGATCGGTGTCGCGATCAGCTTCGGCTACGCGGCCATGCCCGCGCTCATCGTGGCGAGCGTGCCGCACCACCAGACCGGCATCGCCAACGGACTCAACTCCATCTCCCGTTCCGTCGGCAGCGCGATCGCCAGTGCCGTGATCACCTCGCTGCTGGCGTCCAAGACCATCCAGCACCTGCCGGCCGGCGCGCCCGCGCTGCCCGCCGAGAGCCAGTTCACGCTGAGCTTCGCGATCGCCGGAGTTGCGTTCGTGCTGATCGTGGCCGTGGCGCTGGTCGGTCTGACCAGGGGGGCGGCCCAGGAGTACACGGTCGAGACGAAGGCCTCCGCCACCGACGACGATGCCGTCACCGAGGACGCCGCGGCGGACGAGGCTGTCGTGGAGACGGCAGGCGTCACGTCCTGATCCGGACACGGTCAACGGCTCGCCCCGTCCATCGGGGCGAGCCGTTTTCGTGTCCGCTCCCAGCCCCTACCTGCCCCCTTCGCGCCTCCCGCCTTGCTCTTGGGAACCGATCGGTTTACTCTTCCGATGAAGGGAAACCGATCGGTTTCCCGTGGTTTCGGGAGTTCTCATGACATCCATCGAAGGTTCGGTCGTCCTGGTCACCGGCGGCAGCCGCGGCATCGGCCGTGCGCTCGTGCAGGCCCTCTACGAGCGCGGCGCGTCGAAGGTGTACGCCACCGCACGCGACCCGCGGACCGTCACGCACCCCGACGCGGTGCCGCTGGCGCTGGAAGTGAGCGACCCCGCGTCCGTCGCCGCGGCCGCCGAGCGCGCGCAGGACGTCACCGTCCTGATCAACAACGCCGGCGCGTCCGTGAACGCGAACTTCCTGGACTCGCCCGTCGAGGACGTCCGCCGTGAGTTCGAGACGAACTTCTTCGGCCCTCTCCTCGTCACGCGCGCCTTCGTGCCGATCATCGAGCGCAACGGCGGCGGCCACATCCTCAACGTCCACTCGGTGCTGTCGTGGGTGGGGCTCCTGGGCTCCTACAGCGCCTCCAAGGCGGCCTTCTGGTCGCAGACCAACTCCCTGCGACTCGACCTGAAGCCGCGCGGCATCGACGTCACGGGACTCCATGTCGGTTACGTCGACACCGACATGGCCGCGAAGGTGGACGCGCCGAAGTCCTCGCCCGAGAGCGTCGCGGCACAGGCCCTCGACGGCATCGAGTCCGGCGCCTTCGAGGTGCTGGCGGACGACCTCACCCGGCAGGTCAAGGCCCAGCTGGCCGAGGACCTGGGCGTGATGTACCCGCAACTGGTCGCGTAAGACAGACGGGAACACGGGGACGCCGGGAGACGGGGACGCGGTGAGGCCGGTCCCGTCCCGCCACCCGGCGGTCAGACCGGCAGCAGGCGGCCGATCAGCCCGCTGAGCTGCCCTACGTTGCGGCACTCGTGCATCTCGACGAGCCCGGCGTACTCGGGCGCCGCCGAGTCGCCCGTACCCCACTGGGAGAGCGGCTCGGGGTTCAACCAGTAGACGCGGCGGGCCCGTTCGGAGAACCGTCGGACGGCCGGCAGATTCGGGTCGCCCATGTTCGTACGGGCGTCGCCGAGGACGAACACGGTCGTGCGCGGCCCCACCGCCTCGACGTACCGCTCGGCGAACTCGCCGAACGCGACGCCGTAGTCGCTGCTGCCGTGCCAGCCCGTCAGCGTCGCCTCGGAGCGGATCCGGGCACCCAGCCCCTCCGGATCGGCCGCGCCGTGCACGAGCAGGCCGGTCACCTCGTCGATCCGGTTGACGAAGGCGAACACCCGCACCTTGCTGAACTGGTCGTGCAGCGCCTGCACCAACAGCATCGTGAAGTCCGAGAAGCCCGCCACCGAGCCCGACACATCACACAGCAGCACCAGTTCGGGCCGGACGGGGCGGCGCCTGCGCAGCACCGGCCGCATCGGCACCCCGCCCGTGGACAGCGAACCGCGCAGGGTCCGCCGCAGGTCGATGGTGCCGCGCGCGGCCCGGCGACGGCGTGCGGCGAGCCGGGTGGCCAGCTTGCGCGCCAGCGGCTGCACCGTCCTGCGCAGCTCGGCGAGCCGGTCCCGCCCCGCGAACAGGAAGTCGACCCGGTCGGCGGTCGGGGCCACCGCCCGCCGCGCCAACTCGTCCCGGCCGCGCCGCTCGGCGACCCGGCGTCGCGCCTCCGTGGCGACCAGCGCGCGGAACATCTCGATACGCCGCCGGATCTCGTCCTCCAGCAGCCGGTCGGTGAACCCCGCCGCGCCGTCCTGCCGCGCCCGGACGCTGTCACGGACGCGCGCCATCAGCGTCTGCGGGCGGAGCCGGTCGAGCGTCTGGTACGACGACCAGCCGTCCGACCCCGGCGAGGAACCTCCCCCAAGGTCTCGACTTCGCTCGACCAGGGGGGACCCCCATCCCCCGAAGCCGTCCACCGCCTCGATCGCCAGCCGCTCCAGCGTCTCCCGGTCGCCGGCGGCGAGCGCGGCCGCGAGCCGGTCGCGCAGCTCCTCCCGGTCGGCGGCGGGAGCGTCGCTCTCCTGCCCTTCGGGCATCGGTGCCCCGACGAGACGCGGGAAGTACAGGTCGAAGACGGGGTCGAACACCCGGCGCTGCCCCGTGCCGTGCAACAGCGTGGCGGCGAGGCCCTCACGCAGCAGTTCCCGGTCGGCCAGGCCGAGCGCCGCCATCGCCTGCGCGGCGTCCACGGTCTCGCCGGTGCCGATCCGCACGCCGTGTGCGCGCAACGCGCCGACCAGCCCAGTCAGCCGCTCGGCGACGCCCGTCGGCGCGTTCACGTGGCGTCCAGGTCGAGCTTGGCGGCCGCCTTGAGGATGTCGTCCTGGTGCTTGAGGAGCACGCCGAGGCTGTCACGTACGACGGTCTCGTCGAGGGTGTCGGCCCCGAGCGCGAGCAGGGTGCGCGCCCAGTCGATCGTCTCGGCGACCGAGGGGACCTTGCGCAGGTCCATCTCGCGCAGTGCGCCGACCACCCGCACCACCGACTCCGTCAGCGTCGCGTCCAGACCCGGCACCTTCAGCCGTACGATGCGACGCTCCAACTCCTCGTCCGGGAAGCCGATGTGGAGGAAGAGGCAGCGGCGGCGCAGCGCCTCCGACAGCTCACGGCTCGCGTTCGAGGTGAGAACCACGAAGGGCCGGCTGGTCGCGGCGATCGTGCCGAGCTCGGGGACGGTGACCTGGAAGTCGCTGAGCACCTCCAGCAACAGCCCCTCCACCTCGACGTCGGCCTTGTCGGTCTCGTCGATCAGCAGCACCTTGGGATCGTCGCCGCGGATGGCGGTCAACAGGGGGCGTGCCAGCAGGAACTCCTCGCTGAAGATGTCCGTGCGCGCCTCGTCCCACGTCTCGTCGCGGCCCGCGCTGATGCGCAGCAGCTGCTTGGCGTGGTTCCACTCGTACAGCGCCCGGGACTCGTCGACGCCCTCGTAGCACTGGAGCCGGACCAGTCGCGCCCCGGCCACCTGGGCGACGGCCTTGGCGAGTTCGGTCTTGCCGACGCCGGCGGGGCCCTCCACCAGCAGCGGCTTGCCCAGACGGTCGGCCAGGAAGACCGTGGTCGCGACCGCGGGCGAGGGCAGATAGCCGGTCTCGGCGAGACGCGCCGAGACATCGTCGACGGATGTGAACAGCAACGGGGCCTCCAGCGCGGCACGGCGGGGTGGGACACACTGTCCGATCGCCACTATCCAAGCGCTTGTTCAGTCGATGTGTCACGTGTGATTGCGCCCACGCGACCCGGGGAGACCGATCGGTTTCCCAATCTCGTCCCGCGCTGTAACCTGCCCTTATGGCCACTACAGACAAGGCGTCCACCAGGGACCGGCTGCTGGACGCGGCGGCCGACCTGATCTACCGCGAGGGCGTATCCGTCGGCATCGAGGCGCTGTGCCGGTCGGCCGGTGTCTCGAAGCGGTCGATGTACCAGCTCTTCGAGAGCAAGGACGACGTCCTGGCGGCCAGCCTGGAACGGCGGATTCCGCGGTACGAGAAGCAGCTCGCGCCGGATCCGGAGGATGCCGGGACGCCGCGCGAGCGCATCCTGGGCATCTTCGAGCGGATGGAGGCGGCCTCGGTGCGGCCCGAGTACCGCGGCTGCCCGTTCCTCGCCGCGCTCGTCGAACTCAAGGACCCCGGGCACCCGGCGTCGGTGGTCGCGGGCGGTGCGAAGGGGCGTATGAAAGAGGTGTTCCGTGCGCAGGCCGAGCTGGGTGGTGCGCGTGATCCCGAGCTTCTCGCCCGGCAGCTGATGCTGGTCTTCGACGGCGCGAGCGCCCGGGCGGGTGCCGGGATCGAGACGCTGGAAGGGCTGACCACGACGACGGTGGCGGCGCTGCTGGATGCGGGCGGGGTGAAGTAGGCGGGCCCGCCGGTACCTCGCCGAGCCCCAGGTGATGCGCCACCTCGGGTGTGGTCGCCGGACAGGGGCGGTCCGGCGTCGTCGTCGCCAGCAGTACGAAGTCGGCGCCGTGCCCCGCGGAGTCCAGGGCGGCCCGTCCGGCGGCCACCGCGAGATCACCGGTGCTGGTGCCCGGCTCCACGATCCGGCGCCGTGCGATGCCGGTTCGGGAACGGATCCAGGCGTCCGAGGTGTCCAGCCGGGCAGCCAGGTCGTCATTGCTGACGACACGCTCCGGCAGGCACGTGCCGATCCCCCCGACCACAGCAGCTGACATCACAACCACCTCTCCCCGCGTCGGCTGCCGGTCAGCAGCATGGTGCTCACCTAACCCGTTGTGGATCACCAGGGACAAGTGCGCTCAGGGGGCGTGCACTTCGGTAAAGAAGCACTCCGCCGTCGCACCGCGCATCCGATGGACGAAGCGCGGAATGCCTTGCTCCGGGCGCCCGCCGAACACCACGCCCGCCCACCGGAGGAGGTGTTTGGCGTGGGTGCGCGGTGACCGCCGGGCGATGTCAGTGCCCCCGTCCATACTCGGTCCCGCGGGGTCACTCGGGCTGCGCACCGACGGAGGGGGCCGACATGGCTGAAGTACTGCTGTTCCACCACACGCTCGGACTGACGCCCGGCGTGCACGCTTTCGCCGAGTCGCTCAGGGGAGCCGGACACGCCGTCCACGTGCCGGATCTGTACGAAGGGCGGGTCTTCGAGAACCTGGAAGAGGGCGCCGCGCACGCCCAGGGCATCGGGTTCGGCACCCTCGTCGAGCGCGGCCGGGCCGCCGCGGCCGAGCTGCCCGCCGAGCTGGTGTACGCCGGTTTCTCGCTGGGCGTCCTGCCGGCGCAGTACCTCGCCCAGACCCGGACCGGCGCGAAGGGCGCGCTGCTGTTCCACTCCTGCGTCCCGGCCTCGGAGTTCGGCGGCGACTGGCCGCAGGAGGTCCCGGTCCAGATCCACGGCATGGAGGCGGACGAGTACTTCGTCGACGAGGGCGACCTCGACGCGGCCCGCGCCCTCGTCGAATCGGCCCCCCACGCCGCCGAACTGTTCCTCTACCCCGGCAAGCAGCACCTGTTCGCCGACAACAGCCTGCCGTCGTACGACGAGCACGCCGCCACCCTGCTCACCCGGCGCGTGCTCGTCCTCCTCGACGGCATCGAGTAGGGCCCGCGCACGGCAGCGGCGCAGTACGGTCCGCACCGGTGGTCGGCGACGAGTGGTCGTTCGTCGAGACCCTGCGTACCTCGTCTTCGTCACCGGCGCCTGGGCGCGTCGCAGGGTCCTCGACGAGCCGCTGTCGTACCACCCGTTCGGCGTCCCCCGGACCGCCTATCCGCGTGCGGACGCGGCGGTCCTCGGCATCGACCTGTCCGCGCGTCCGTCGTTCGCGGAGGCGATGTCGGCGCGCGCCGACCGCATGGCGCTGATACGCGGTCTGGTCGACGGTCTCACCGACTCCGAGCTCGAACGGCCCTGCACACAGACGCCCGCGCCCGGCTACCCCGAGGAGACGCGCACGGTCGGCAGCCGCCTGGAGGTGGTGATGGGCGAGGAGTGCGAACACCTCCGCTTCGCGGTGCGTGACCCGGCGACGCTGGAGGCGGCGGGTTAGGGCCTGTCCGGCGGACCAAGTCGCAGGAAACGGGCGGTGCCTCATCGACGCAGATGGGCGCGCCAAGCCCCGCGTCTGCGGCGTGATCCGCCGGACAGGCCCTGGACGCCGGCCCTGACCGGCTCGCGGGCGGGGCGGGACCGGCTCACGCGTCCAGCCCACCCCGATTGACGAGCTGGCGCACGATCACGTTGCGCTGGATCTCGTTGGTGCCCTCGCCGACGATCATCAGCGGTGCGTCCCGGAAGTAGCGCTCCACGTCGAACTCGGTCGAGTAGCCGTAACCCCCGTGGATGCGCACGGCGTTGAGGGCGATCTGCATGGCGGTCTCGGAGGCGAACAGCTTGGCCATGCCCGCCTCCATGCCCACGCGCCGGCCGGCGTCGGCCTCGCGCGCGGCGTGCAGGGTGAGGTGGCGCGCGGCGGAGAGGGACGTGGCCATGTCCGCGAGATAGTTGCCGATCGACTGGTGCTGCCAGATGGGCTTGCCGAAGGACTCCCGTTCCTGTGCGTACGCGAGCGAGTCCTCCAGGGCCGCCCGGCCGACACCGAGGGCTCGGGCGGCGACCTGGAGCCGCCCGGTCTCCAGCCCCTTCATCATCTGGGCGAACCCCTCGCCCTCGACTCCGCCCAGGACGGCGTCGGCCGGCACGCGGTGGTCCTCGAAGGACAGCTCGCAGCTCTCGACGCCCTTGTAGCCGAGCTTCGGCAGGTCGCGGGAGACGGTGAGCCCGGGGCCGTGCTCGACGAGGAGGACGGACATGCCCCGGTGGGCGGGGGTGGCGTCCGGATCGGTCTTGCACAGCAGGGCGATCAGCCCGGACCGCCGCGAGTTGGTGATCCACGTCTTCGAGCCGTTGACCACATAGCCGTCCGCTGTCCTGCGGGCGAGAGTCCGCATCGCCTGGAGGTCGGACCCGCCGCCGGGTTCGGTCAGAGCCATCGTCGCCCGGACCTCGCCGGTGGCCAGCCGCGGCAGCCAGCGCCGCTTCTGCTCCTCGGTGCCGAAGTGCAGCAGCAGCTTGGCCACCACGGTGTGGCCGCCCATCGCGCCCGCCAGGCTCATCCAGCCGCGCGCGAGCTCCTCCGTGACGAGCACATAGCAGGAGGTGGAGACCGGTGTGCCGCCGTACTCCTCGGGGACGGCGAGTCCGAAGATCCCGAGCTTCTTCATCCGCTCGATCAGGGCTTCGGGGTAGGTGTCGGTGTGCTCGAGTTCCCGGACGACCGGCTTGACGTCCTTGTCGACGAATTCGTGCACGGTGCCGACGACGAGCCGCTCGTCCTCGGACAGGACGTCGAGAGTGCTCATGCTGTGCCGCTCCTTGGGAGACGGGCGGGGAGGGGAGGAGAGGAAGCCGCCGGCCCGGGGATTCAGACGACGCCATCGGCCCGGAGGGCGTCGATGTCGGCCGCGCTGTGTCCCAGCGCGGCCAGGATCGCGTCGGTGTGCTCGCCGACGGCGGGAACGGCGTCCATACGGGGAGTGACCCCGGTCAGATCGACGGGCGGCAGCAGCGCGGGCACCGGCCCCGCGCCCCCGGGCAGTCGTACGTCCTGCCAGCGGTCGCGCTCCTCGAGTACGGGGTGGGTGAGGAACTCCTCGACCGTGTTCACACCGGAGTTGGCGATGGCCGCCGCGTCCAGCAGCTTCATCGCCTCCTGACTGTCCAGTGCGCGGAACCGCTCGGCCACGATCGCGTTCAGCTCCTCCCGGTGGGACACGCGGTCCGAGCCGGTGGCGAAACGCGGGTCGTCGACGAGGTCCGGGCGCCCCAGGAACCGCTCGCACAGCGCGGCCCATTCGCGCTCGTTCTGGATCGAGAAGAGCACGTCCTTGCCGTCGGCCGCGGGGTAGGCGCCGTACGGGGCGATGGTGGCGTGCTGGGTGCCGAGCCGTGGCGGCTGGGTGCCGCCGTGGCGCGTGTAGTACGCCGGCTGTCCCATCCACTCCGCCAGCGCCTCGAACAGCGAGACCTCCACCGCGCGGGCGACTCCCGTGGTGGCGCGCGTGAACAGGGCGGTGAGGACGCCCGAGTAGGCGTACATCCCGGCCGCGATGTCGGCGATCGACACCCCGGCCCGGGCGGACCCGTGCTCGTTCCCGGTCAGGGAGACCAGCCCGGTCTGGCACTGCACGAGCAGGTCGTACGCCTTGCGATCGGCCCAGGGCCCGCTGGTCCCGTATCCGGAGATGGTGCACGGGATCAGAGACGGGTACCGCTCCCGCAACGCCGGGGCGTCCAGCCCGAGCCGGGTGGCCGCGCCCGGCGCCAGGTTCTGTACGAAGACGTCGGCACCGGCGAGCAGTCGCTCCAGGACGTCCCGGCCCCGGGCCGACTTCAGGTCCAGGGTCAGGGACTCCTTGGAGCGGTTGAGCCATACGAAGTAGCTGGACTCGCCGTGCACGGTGGTGTCGTAGCGACGGGCGAAGTCGCCGCCTCCCGGGCGTTCCACCTTGATCACCCGGGCGCCGAGATCGGCCAGCTGACGGGTGGCATAGGGTGCCGCCACCGCCTGCTCGACACTGACGACGGTGATGCCGGAGAGCGGAAGCGCTTCGGAGAGCTCGGTCATGGGGCGACCTCCAGAGGCTGGCCGGGAGACCGCGGCGACGCGGCCGTGATGCCATCATGGTCGCTCATGGAGGCCTCGGTGAAATAGCAAGACCTGATGGCTCCATACCGGATGCGGATACGGACGCGGATACGGATGTGGGCGCCGCCGAAGCTGCGAACGCGGGCGGCGGCACGGATGCGCGGGAGGCAGCGGTGGACGTGAAGCAGCTCAAGGCGCTCGTGACCGTCGCCGAGGTCGGCAGCGTCACGCGGGCGACCAACTCCATGCGCGTACAGAAGCGGCTCGTCCTCGCGGGTCACGGCTGGACGGTCCTGCCGGGCGTGGGCATCGCCGAGGACGTCTCCGTGGGCACCCTGAGCGCCGCGCCGCTGAGCGAGCCGGACGTGTGGCGCTCGATCGTCCTCGGGATGCCGAGGACGGGGCGTACCCCAACGGCCGTCGAGGTCGTCGCCCGCGAGCTGAACCGCCAGGTCCGCACGGCCGTACACGAGGGCAGATGGCCCGCCGCACAGTTGCACGCACAGGGCGTGGCGACCGAGGGGGAGTGAGGTGCGAGGGGGGGCGGGGGAGCCGGGAGAGCCGACAGGGCCGACAGGGCCGACAAGGCTGACAAGGCCGAGCGAGCCGGGGAAACCGACCGGGCGGACCGGGCTCTCATACCGCCGGGCTATAGAGGCATCAGAACCTTCTATTGTCCAACTTCGTTCATCAGCCAACATGATGGAGGAATGCAGCGCACCCCAGGCCCGCTCGGGTCCTACGTGGAGTCGTGGGCCCCCGAGGCGGTGACCGACGCGGACGACCTGACCGCCGCCCCGGTCGCCGCGCTGTCGGCCCTCCTGGACGAGCCCGCACCCGTCGCCACCACAGGCGACACCCTGCCGCCCCTGTGGCACTGGCTCTACTTCCTGCGCCGGCCGGCCCAGCGGGACCTAGGCCCTGTCGTCAAATTCCCGTCCGCCCTGCGACGCCATGCACGCACTCTCACCGCACCAGGCACAGACCCAAGTACGTCCAGTACGAGGGCCTGTGCCCGGCACGCCGAGAGCACGCA
>NZ_JBEYFS010000002.1:0-136783 GCF_040634475.1 Streptomyces sp. NPDC007095 | reverse complement strand
GCCCTCGTACTGGACGTACTTGGGTCTGTGCCTGGTGCGGTGAGAGTGCGTGCATGGCGTCGCGGGGCGGACGGGAATTTGACGACAGGGCCTAGGGACAGGCCTAGGCGCGGACGCTCACCGAGTCCCGAACCTCCGCCGACTCCAGCTGCCGTGCCGTCCGCTCGGCCGTCCCGCGTGCCCAGCGTCCGCTGGTCAGCGCGCCCAGGACGAGCACGGCGAGACCACAGCCGGCGAGGATCCACCAGCCGGGGCGGGCGGCCGACACGAACGTCTCCCGGTACGCCGAGGCCTGGATGCCGGAGGCGAGGACGGCGCCGACCACGGCGACACCGAGGGTGCCGCCGATCTGTCGGCTGGTGGAGGCGACGGCGGCCGCGACCCCGGCCTGGGCGCGGGGCATGCCGGAGACGGCGGTGTTGGTGATGGGGGCGTTCACGAAGCCGAAGCCGAGGCCGAAGAGGACGTACCCGATGACGAGCGTGACGTTCGACGTCTCACCTTCGAACGCGGCGAAGAGAATCCCGCTCGCGGTCATCGAGACCCCCGCGATCAGCAGGGGCAGTCGCGGACCCCGGTTGCCGACCAGCCGCCCCGACAGCGGCGCGCACACGAAGCACATGACCGCCATGGGCAGCATCCACAGGCCCGCGTGCAGCGCGTCCAGACCGCGCACGTTCTGCAGATAGAGCGTCGAGAGGAACAGGAACCCGCTGAGCGCGGCGAACGCGCTGATGGCGACGACCGTGGCCCCGCTGAACGGCGCCGAACGGAAGAAGCGCAGGTCGATGAGGGGTTCGGCGCGCCGGGGCTCGTACCACAGCAGGCCGAGCAGCGCGGCGACGGCGATCGCCCCGAAGGCGAGGGTCTTGGGGGCGCCGGAGCTGGGTGCCTCGATGATCGCGTACGTCAGGGAGCCGAGCAGCGCGATGACGAGAAGCTGTCCGACCGGGTCGGGGCGGCGGGCCTTGGGGGCGCGGGACTCGGGAACGTAACGCCAGGTGAGCAGGAGCGCGGCGAGGCCGACGGGGAGGTTGATCCAGAAGATCGACCGCCAGCCGACCGAGTCCACGAGCAGGCCGCCGACGATCGGGCCCGCGGCCATCGATATGCCGACCACGCCACCCCAGACACCGATCGCGCGGGCGCGCTCTCGCGGGTCCGTGAAGGTGTTGGTGATGATCGACATCGCGACCGGGTTCAGCATCGAGCCGCCGACCGCCTGCACCATGCGGAAGGCGACGAGCGAGTCCAGGTTCGGTGCGACGGAGCACAGGACCGAACCGAGGGTGAAGATCACCAGGCCCGCCTTGAAGACCCGGCGGCGGCCGATGCGGTCGGCGGTCGAGCCCGCGAGCATCAGCAGCGACGCCAGGACCAGCGTGTACGCGTCGATGGTCCACTGGAGGCCCGCCACGCTCGCGTGCAGTTCCTTCTGCATCGAGGGCAGGGCGACGTTCAGGACCGTGTTGTCGAGGCTCACGATCAGCAGGCTCATGCAGCAGATCGCGAGGACGAGAAGCCGGTGGCGGGGACTGAGCTCGGGCATTGCTCCAGCCTACGCCCGTGTCGATAGTGCGTCTAACTAATGACCCTCCTCTGTCGTGGACCGCACTTGTTCATGACAGTCACCACAGTCACCGCACCCGTCCGCGTACGCGACAATGGGGGAATGTCCACGACCGCCCTCGCCTCCGCCACCACCGACGCTTCCCCGCTGTCGATCGGCCCCCACACGGTCCAGCCGCCCGTCGTCCTCGCCCCCATGGCCGGGATCACGAACGCGCCGTTCCGCACGCTGTGCCGCGAGTTCAGCGGCGGCAAGGGCCTGTTCGTCAGCGAGATGATCACCACGCGAGCGCTGGTCGAGCGCAACGAGAAGACCATGCAGCTGATCCACTTCGACGCGACCGAGAAGCCGCGCTCGATCCAGCTGTACGGCGTGGACCCGGCGACCGTCGGCAAGGCCGTCCGCATGATCGCGGAGGAAGGCCTCGCCGACCACATCGACCTGAACTTCGGCTGCCCGGTCCCGAAGGTCACCCGCAAGGGCGGCGGCTCCGCCCTCCCGTACAAGCGCAACCTCCTGCGGGCGATCCTGCGCGAGGCCGTCAGCGGGGCGGGCGACCTCCCGGTGACGATGAAGATGCGCAAGGGTATCGACGACGACCACATCACGTTCCTCGACGCCGGACGGATCGCCGTCGAGGAGGGCGTCACCGCCATCGCCCTGCACGGCCGCACCGCCGCCCAGCACTACGGCGGCACGGCCGACTGGGACGCCATCGCGCGCCTCAAGGAGCACGTGCCGGAGATCCCCGTCCTCGGCAACGGCGACATCTGGTCGGCGGAGGACGCGCTGCGGATGGTGCGCGAGACCGGCTGCGACGGGGTCGTGGTCGGGCGCGGCTGCCTCGGCAGGCCGTGGCTGTTCGGCGACCTGGTGGCCGCCTTCGAGGGGCGCCAGGACGCCTACGCCCGCCCGACCCTGCGCGAGGTCGCGGCCGTCATGGTCCGCCACGCCACCCTGCTCGGCGAGTGGATCGGCGACGAGGCGCGCGGCGTCATCGACTTCCGCAAGCACGTGGCCTGGTACCTGAAGGGCTTCGCGGTCGGCTCCGAAATGCGCAAGCGGCTCGCGATCACGTCGTCCCTCGCCGAACTCTCCGGCGGCCTCGCCGAGTTGGACCTCGACCAGCCCTGGCCGACGGGCGCGGACGGCCCGCGCGGCCGCACGTCCGGCAACAACCGGGTCGTCCTGCCGGACGGCTGGCTCAAGGACCCGTTCGACTGCGCGGGCATCAGCGAGGACGCGGAACTGGACACGTCGGGCGGCTGACTTTTCCGGCGGCTCGCTTTCCTGCCGGGGGTTCCCTCAAGCGCCCCCGACCGCCGTGAGCAACGCCAACGGTGCCGCCGCCGAGCGGGACTCCCGTACGCACGCATGCGGATAAGGCACCGGCTCCCCGTGGGTCTCGCGGCCGTACCCCGCGAGGACCTCCGGCAGACGGTGGCCTGCGGCCGTGGCGGCGTCGACGAGCGCGTGCGCGACCGTCCGGGCCTCGTCGTGCAGGCCGTAGCGGGCCAGCCCCAGCGTGATCAGCGCGTTGTCGTGCGGCCAGACCGAACCGCGGTGGTACGACAGCGGGTGGTACGCCGGCTGGCCGGAGGCCAGGGTGCGCACGCCCCAGCCGGAGAAGAAGTCCGGCTCCAGCAGGCGGTGGCCGACCAGTTCGCCGTACTCCTTGTCGAGCAGCCCCGACCACAGCAGGTGCCCGGCGTCCGAGGCGAGGGCGTCGACCTGACGGCCGTCACCGTCCAACGCCAGCGCGGGGAAGGCGTGTTCACTCATCCAGAAGTCCCGCTGGAAACGGTCACGGAGGTCGCCCGCCGCCTGTTCGAGCAGAGCGGCGTAGACCTCGTCGCCCCAGACCGTACGGGACAGGTGGGCGGTGCGGCGCAGTGCGTCGTACGCGTATCCCTGCGCGCCCGCGGCCATCACCGGCCCACTGGGACGGCTCCCGTCGGCGGAGCAGATCGCGCCGGGGGAGTCCTTCCAGTTCTGGTTGGCGAGTCCGCCGCCGTCCGCGCGGTAGACGAGATAGCCGACGGAGGTCAGACCGCCGTGGTCCAGCATCCAGCCGATCGCCGCCCGGGCGTTGGCCTCCAGCCGCCGGGCCAGGGCCGGGTCACCCGTCTGCTCGGTGTACGCGCCGAGCAGCACCAGGAACAGCGGCGTCGCGTCCACCGAACCGTAGTACCGCCCGTACGGCACCTGCCCGAAGTGCGCCAGCTCGCCGTGCCGCACCTCGTGCACGATCTTGCCGGGCTGGGCCACCGCACCCGCTCCCACCTCGACCGCCTGCGTCGCGGCGAGCGCGGGCAGCGTGGCGGCGGCGAGCTCGGGGCGGTAGGGGAGCGCGAACAGGGAGGTCAGCAGGGCGTCGCGGCCCAGGAGCGTGAGGAACCACGGCACTCCGGCCGCCGGCACCCGCAGCTCCTCGCCGTCCGGGCCCGTCGCCGGGACCTGGAGCACCGCGAGGTCGGACAGCCCGCGCGCGCAGGCCGCGGCCAGCTCCGGCCAGCCGGTCGGGAAGGGCACGCCGTCCGCGAACTCGCCTTCCAGCGCGAGGAGTTGTTCATTCGCCGCGGAGGGTGAGGCGGGCACCTCCGGGTCCTTCAGCGCCCCGTGCGGGCGGGCCGCGACGCGCAGCGCCAGCTCCGCCGAGGCGTGCGGTTCGAGGTCCAGGGTCCATACGAGGCGCCGGGCGCCGGTGCCGGTCTCCTCGACTCCGTCCGGCGGCGGCTCGGCGGTGACCGTCGTACAGGACCGCCATTCCCCGCGCTGGTAGCTGAACTCAACCCCGTCGTCGAGGACCTGCCGCCCTCGTACGGCGCCGATCTTGGCGTACGTACGGTAGTCGGAGCGCAGCTCGAACTGGTCGGTGAAGTCGGCGTCCACGGTGAGCGCGATGCGCACGGTCGTGGGCGAAGGGCGGTTGCTGGTGACGCGCAGCGCCTCCACGAACGCACCGTCGGTGACGGCCTGTTCACGGAAGAGCGTGTACGCGGGCGGTTCGTTGCGCCCGCCGCGCGGGACGAGCACACAGCGCGCCGTGTCGCCGTCCGCGACCGGCGTCAGCGCCTCGGGCACCGCGCCGTCGACGGTCAGCTGCCAGCGGCTGAGGTGCCGGGCGTCCCGTACGAATAACCCGTCCGGGGAGCTGCCGCTGCGCACCCCGCTGATGTCCCCGCCGTCGCCCACGGCGGCGAACGTCCCACCGTGCACGAGCAGATGATGCCGGTCCGTCATCCCCGGTCCCCTCCCTTGGCGCCCGTCTCGAATGAACTGTGTGGCGTGTGTGGCGTGTGTGATGCGTGCGATGTGTGTGGCGGCGTGCCGTGTACGTTGTCGAACGCGCGGCGCCCCGGATGGGACACGACTTGCGTCGACTGATCCGTCCGATCCGTCCGATCCGTCCGGCCCGCCTGATCAGCCCGACCCGTCAGATCCGCCCGGTCGGCCCCCGCGGGCTCGTGCAGCAGGTCCAGCGTCAGTGCGGCCGTCCAGCTGAAGCCGAGCGCGCCGCAGGCCTCGCCGGTGTACGGATCCACGTACTCCGCGAACCCGGACGCGTCTGCCGTCTCCAGGAGCGCCGCCCGCAACTCCTCCGCGCGCCCGTGCTCCCCGTGCAGCCGCAGCCCGCGCTCCAGCAGCCAGTTCGTGTTGAACCACGCCGGGCCGCGCCAGTAGCGGTGCGGGTCGAAGGCGTGCCCGGTCAGGTCGTAACTCGGCGCCAGCCGGGCGACCCCGCCGAGCCCGAAGTGCGGCCCGCCCGCCGTGCGGACCAGGGTGGCGGCGATGTCGCGGGGGAGTGCGGGGAGGATGAGCGGGAGCAGCCCGGCCACGCTGCGCTCGGGGATGAGCGCACCGGTGCGAGAGCGCTGCTCCGAAGAGTGAGCACCGCTCTGGCGGGAGCGCCGCTCCGAACCGAGAGCACCGCTCTGGCGGGAGTGCCGCTCCGAAGCGTGAGCACCGCTCTCGGCAGAGCGCTGCTCCAGTGCGAGAGCATCGCTCCGAGAGCATCGCTCCGACCCGTGAGCACCGCTCTCGGCAGAGTGCCGCTCCGAACCGAGAGCACCGTTCTCGCCACCGTCGCGCACATCCCCGCCGTACACGTCCCGGCAGAAGAACATCCCCTCCGCCGGGTCCCACAGGCGCTCCACCAGCGCCGCCGTCAACCGTTCCGCGCGGGCGTGACGCGCCGTCCCCGCCGCGCCCAGTTCCTGTGCGATCGCGGCGAGCGCGTGCTCGGAGGCGATCAGCAGCGCGTTGAACGCCGGGTCCTCGACGGCGAACTCGCCGGCGCCGTCGGCGTACCCGCCGTCCCGGTAGTCCGTCGCGAGCCGCACGTACCGTCCGTAGTCGAGGTCCGTCGGCCGGTCCTCCGCGGACCCGTGGTCGAGGTCGGCGCGGCGGAAGGAGAGCGGAGCGGCCGGGGTGACACGGCTGAGCGGGGCGTCCCAGCACGGGCTGTTGTCCATGCCCTGCTCCCACGGGTGGACCACGGAGGCGAGCCCGCCGCCACCCAGGTCCCGCCTGTGCAGCAGATAGCGGTGCCAGGCGGCCAGCCGGGGATACATCCGGGAGAGGAAGGAGCGCGACCGGGACAGACCCGGGTCGGCCTGGTGCACCAGCCAGGCGGCGAGCGCGTGCACCGGTGGCTGCACGATGCCCGACGTCTGTACGGTGCGCGGGGCGCCCGCAGCGCGCCCCGCGGTCGAGGAGCGCCAGAAGTCGGGGCTCGGGAAGTAGGCGTCGAGCGGAACGGAGGGGTTGAACACAATGTGCGGGATCCGGCCGTCACCCCATTGGGCGCCGAGCAGCGTCTCCAGTTCCGTCTGCGCCCTCAAGGGGGACAGGTGGCGCAGGCCGATCGCGATGAAAGCGGAATCCCAGGACCACTGGTGCGGGTACAGACCGTGGGAGGGAACCGTGGACGTTCCCGTCCAGTTGCCTTCGAGTACCCGGGCGGCCCTGAGGTGCAGCGACCCGGCGGGCCGGTCGGGATCGTATACATGCGCGCCGGAGTGGGTGATCTCGTGCGAACCGGGCGGAGCGGGGGAACCCGAGGTGCGCACGGGGGCGGTGATCCCCGTGCGGCGGATGGTGAGTTGGGTTGTGCGGTCCACTCAGGTCTCCCCGAAGACGTCCGGCTGATCGGTTCGGCACTAGCTACCGTAGGGTTACGTCTATTTAACACGCAAAACTCAATATGTAATGCAGAGTTGGTGAACGCAAGGGGTTGGGCATGACAGGCATGGCGGGGACGGCAGGAAGGGCGGCGAAGGCCATGAGGGCCGGGCATCAGGCAAGCGCCGGGGAACTGCTCGAACTGGTGCGCAGCGGGCGTGCCACGACGCGCGGCGCGCTGCAGCAGGCCACCGGTCTGTCGCGGGCCACGGTCGGCCAGCGCCTCGACCGGCTCTTCCGTGCGGGCTGGCTGCGCGAGGGCGCGGGCGGCCCGGTGGACTCCCCGCAGGGCGGCCGGCCCTCGATCACCCTGGAGTTCGACGACGAACACGCCGTCGTCCTCGCCGCCGACCTCGACACCCGGCACGGCCGGGCCGCCGTCGTCTCGCTGAGCGGCGAGATCCAGGCCGAGCACCACGGAAGCCTGCGTATCGAGGACGGCCCGGACGCCGTGCTGGGCGAACTCGGCCGCTGGTTCGCCGAGCTGCTGGAGAAGGCCGGGCAGCGCGCGGACGCGGTGTGCGGGATCGGGATCGCGGTGCCGGGCCCGGTGGACACCGACACCGGCAGGGTGGTGCAGCCGCCGATCATGCCGGGCTGGGACGGTTACGACATACGCGGGCGCCTGGGCCGCGCCTTCGCCGAGCACGCCGGCATCAAGAGCACGGGTGGCGCGGGAGGCGCCGGTGGCGCCTGGAGCGCCGGGATCACCAGGAGCGGCGCCCGGATCCCCGTACTCGTCGACAACGACGCCAACCTCATGGCATACGGCGAACAGCGCACCGGATATCCGGACTGTTCGGCGTTCGCCCTGGTCAAGGTCTCCACCGGTATCGGTGCGGGCATGGTCGTCGGCGGCTCCATCTACCGGGGCGTCGACGGGGGCGCAGGCGACATCGGGCACATCCGGGTGGGCGCGGACGCGCTGTGCCGGTGCGGTTCGTACGGCTGTCTGGCCGCCGTCGCGAGCGGTGGCGCGGTGGCGCGCAGACTCGCCGAGTCCGGTGTCCCGGCCACCTCCGGATCGGATGTGCGCGACCTGCTGACGGCCGGACACCCGGAGGCGATGGCGCTCGCGCGGGAGGCGGGGCGGCAGGTCGGGGACGTACTCGCGACCGTGGTGACCCTGCTGAACCCAGGCGTGCTGATGATCGCCGGGGATCTGGCCGGAACCCCGTTCCTCACGGGTGTGCGCGAGCTGCTGTATCAGCGGGCGCTGCCGCGTTCGACCGCTCATCTGGACGTGGTGACCTCGCGGCTCGGGGAGCGGGCGGGGCTGGTGGGGGCCGGGGCACTGGTCGTGGAGTACCTGTACGCGCCGGAGCGGGTGGAGGAACGGCTGGCGGCGCTGGGTGTGTGACGCCCTGTGGCGCACATGGGTGGCGGGACGTTCGGCGGGGCGTGTGACGTCCGTGTGTCGCGTCCACGTCGCGTCCACATCGTGGTCCGCATGATGAAATTCAGGCCGTCTTTACTGCGTGATTCTCGCCACCCTTGATAGGGGTGGCGCTCAGATGAGCGGATCTTGAGCGACTGCACTTCCCTAAGGGGTGGCACTCAGTGCCACCCCTTGATCGTTCATCGATTAAACTCAGGCGTGTCGGTGACCGCTCATCTGAGCGTATACTGCTTCCGGAGGGCGTGGATTCGTTCAAGAAGTGAAAACATCCGGCCGTGACCGCTTGCCAAGGCTTGACTTTCAATCGAGTGGCGGACGGGTGGTTACAGGCGCATGACGTGCAAGTAGACGTACCCAGACGCCTTCGATCTGGGTATGTTCCTGGCCGTCAGGGCAGCCACCGCGACGTCGAGGAGTCGAGTCTCGTGTCGGAAAACAAAGATCCCCACGTAGCTGAAAGCAGCGACAGCGGCGTTGAGGGGGCGAAGTTCGTTTACGACTTCACCGAAGGCAACAGGGACCTCAAGGACCTCCTCGGTGGCAAGGGTGCGAACCTCGCCGAGATGACCAACCTGGGCCTTCCCGTCCCTCCGGGCTTCACCATCACCACCGAGGCGTGCAAGACCTACCTCGACAGTGGCGAGGAGCCGGCGGCACTGCGTGACGAGGTGAGCGCGCACCTCGACGCCCTCGAAGCGACGATGGGCAAGAAGCTCGGCCAGGCCGATAACCCCCTCCTCGTATCCGTCCGTTCCGGGGCGAAGTTCTCCATGCCGGGCATGATGGACACCGTGCTGAACATCGGCCTCTCCGACAAGTCGGTCCAGGGCCTCGCCAAGCAGGCCGGCGACGACCGCTTCGCGTGGGACTCGTACCGCCGTCTCATCCAGATGTTCGGCAAGACGGTCCTCGGCGTCGACGGCGAGCTCTTCGAGGACGCGCTGGACGCGGCGAAGACGGCCAAGAAGGTCACGGTCGACACGGAGCTGGAGGCCGCGGACCTCAAGAAGCTGGTCACCAAGTTCAAGCGGATCGTCAAGGCCGAGGCCGGCCGGGACTTCCCGCAGGATCCGCGCGAGCAGATGGACCTCGCGATCCACGCGGTCTTCGACTCCTGGAACACCGACCGCGCCAAGCTCTACCGTCGCCAGGAGCGCATTCCGCACGACCTCGGCACCGCGGTCAACGTCTGTTCGATGGTCTTCGGCAACCTCGGCCCCGACTCGGGCACGGGCGTGGCGTTCACGCGCGACCCCGCATCCGGCCACCAGGGCGTGTACGGCGACTACCTCCAGAACGCCCAGGGCGAGGACGTGGTCGCGGGCATCCGCAACACGGTCCCGCTCGCCGAGCTGGAGTCGATCGACAAGAAGTCGTACGACCAGCTGATGCAGATCATGGAGACCCTGGAGAACCACTACAAGGATCTCTGCGACATCGAGTTCACCATCGAGCGCGGCCAGCTGTGGATGCTCCAGACCCGCGTCGGCAAGCGCACGGCGGGTGCGGCCTTCCGTATCGCCACGCAGCTCGTGGACCAGGGCCTGATCGACGAGGCGGAGGCCCTCCAGCGCGTGACGGGCGCCCAGCTCGCGCAGCTGATGTTCCCGCGCTTCGACGACCAGGCGAAGGTCGACCAGATCGGCCGGGGCATCGCGGCGTCGCCGGGCGCGGCGGTCGGCAAGGCGGTCTTCGACTCGTACACCGCGATCAAGTGGTCGCGTTCGGGCGAGAAGGTCATCCTGATCCGCCGTGAGACCAACCCCGACGACCTGGACGGCATGATCGCGGCCGAGGGCATCCTGACCTCGCGTGGCGGCAAGACCTCGCACGCCGCCGTCGTGGCGCGCGGCATGGGCAAGACGTGCGTGTGCGGCGCCGAGGAGCTCGAGGTCGACACCAAGCGGCGCCGGATGACGGCCCCGGGCGGAGTGGTCATCGAGGAAGGCGACGTCGTCTCCATCGACGGCTCCACGGGCAAGGTCTACCTGGGCGAGGTCCCGGTCGTGCCCTCCCCGGTCGTCGAGTACTTCGAGGGCCGGATGCACGCGGGCGCCGACGACGCGGACGAGCTGGTCGCGGCCGTGCACCGGATCATGGCGTACGCGGACCGGGTCCGCCGCCTGCGCGTGCGCGCCAACGCGGACAACGCGGAGGACGCCCTCCGTGCCCGCCGCTTCGGCGCGCAGGGCATCGGCCTGTGCCGCACCGAGCACATGTTCCTCGGTGACCGGCGCGAACTGGTCGAGCGTCTGATCCTGGCCGACACGGAGGCGGAGCGCGAGGAATCCCTCAAGGAGCTCCTGCCCCTCCAGAAGCGGGACTTCGTCGAACTCTTCGAGGCGATGGACGGCCTCCCGGTGACGATCCGTCTCCTGGACCCGCCGCTGCACGAGTTCCTGCCGGACGTGACCGAACTGTCCGTACGGGTGGCACTGGCCGAATCACGCGGCGACGCCAACGAGAACGACCTGCGCCTGCTGCAGGCCGTGCACCGTCTGCACGAGCAGAACCCGATGCTGGGTCTGCGCGGCGTACGTCTCGGCCTGGTCATCCCCGGCCTGTTCACCATGCAGGTACGGGCGATCGCGGAGGCGGCCGCCGAACGCAAGAACGCCAAGGGCGACCCGCGGGCCGAGATCATGATCCCCCTCGTCGGTACGGTCCAGGAGCTGGAGATCGTCCGCGAGGAGGCCGACCAGGTCATCGCGGAGGTGCAGGAGGCCGCCGGCACGAACCTCAGGCTCGCGATCGGCACGATGATCGAGCTTCCGCGGGCCGCGCTGACCGCCGGTCAGATCGCCGAGGCCGCCGAGTTCTTCTCCTTCGGTACGAACGACCTCACGCAGACCGTCTGGGGCTTCTCCCGGGACGACGTGGAGGCGAGCTTCTTCACCGCGTACCTGGAGAAGGGCATCTTCGGCGTCTCCCCCTTCGAGACCATCGACAGGGACGGTGTGGGTTCCCTGGTGAAGTCGGCCGTGCAGGCCGGCCGCGCCACCCGCCCCGACCTGAAGCTCGGAGTCTGCGGCGAACACGGCGGCGACCCCGAGTCCGTCCACTTCTTCCACGAGGTGGGACTGGACTACGTGTCCTGCTCCCCCTTCCGGATCCCGGTGGCACGCCTGGAGGCGGGCCGCGCGGCGTCGACGGCGAAGGGCAGCGACCACCGCTAGCGCGCTGGAACTCCGGGGCCGCCGACGGTCGACCCTGACCCTCACCGACGGCCGACGGCTCCGGCGTACGAAAGAAACGGGGCGGCACCTTGTGCGGAGGTGCCGCCCCGTCGCGCATCATCTGCGGAGACTGTCACGCTACGCCGCTGACCAGGCAAGTCGGCGTTTGCCGGCGTTGCGTCTGGCCCCATCATCGTGTGATGACCGAGCGGATGGCAGAGTGCTCAGACGACCGTCTTGAGCATGTGGACTGAAGCCATCCTCGACAGCGAGCCGCTTCCCGCTTGGGAACGCACTCAACTCCGGGGCGTGCTGGGGAGCGGATGCCCCGGACCGTCGCTCGGCGCCACGGTCCGTACCGGCGGTGCGGCGCTCAGGTGGTCAGCGGGCTGGTTCACCGTGCCCGGGGCCTGCGCGAGTCCGGTGGCCCACAGCTGGTCGACACGCGAGCGCTCGGTGGCGTCCGGGTAGCGGCTGGTGCAGGACGGGCCGGCGCTGCCGCCCGACATCAGCTCACTGCACGGCCCGCTGTAGTCGTCCGGCAGGCCCAGCACGTGCCCGGTCTCGTGGGTGGCGACGCGGACCGAGTCGTACTGCTGGTTCTGGGCGTAGTCGAGGAAGACGTAGCCGCTTCCGTGGCCGTTGGTGGAGGTGTAGGACCCGCGCGGGTCGTTGCCCTCGTAGTAGGAGAAGTCGGCACCGCTCGACGCCTCCTGGAGCTTGACGTTGGACTCGGAGCTGTTCCAGATCGAGGCCGCGCTCGATATCTGCGAGCGGAAGCTCGGTGCCTGGGAGGCGTTGTAGTAGACAGTCACCGCCTGCGCGTTCGGCTGGGCGGCGCGCTTCGCGGCGACGGACTTGAGCACGGCCTGGAAGAACGCCTTGTTGTTCGCGGCCTCCTCAACCGACCCGGCGTACCGTGCCCACGAGGTACCGGCGGCAGCGGACGGGGTGGCGGCCGTCTGGGCGCTCGCCGGCACCGCCGCGCTCAGCGCGCTGGAGGCCAGACCCAAGCCGAGAGTGAGGGCGAGGAGTCTCGCGGACGTTCGGGACGACTTCATGTGGGGGGCTCCTACTCACTCGGTGACGCCGAGCGCACGGTGCGCGGTCGAATCTGCGTGAACACCGGTTCCGAACTGCGGCGACGTCCTGTGGGTCGTCATTCTTAGAGCGGCTCGACAGGGAGCGCAAAGGGGTCCCGCCACTACGTCGCTTCGTAGGTCCCGGGACCTCGCCAGGGCAGTGCACGGGTCTCCGGTCCGCACATGGCGGCAGGAGGGGAAGCTGTCGCGGCGTCAGAAGCCTTACATCACGGGGCAACGGGCGTGCGGGCCAGCCGGGCGGAATCCCGGGACGCGCGGCAGGATCCGCATCCGGGCCAAGACGGACAAATCCTCAGATGTCCGCCACGCCGCGTCTACTAAGCACGCCGGTTGGTTGGCGGAGCGCTGTGACCGACGTCATAGAACACGAGCTTCCGTTTCTTTCGCGCCCCACCGGCCCCGGGGCGCCCCCCGGGAGTCACCCTCGGCGCTGGGCGGCATCCCGCACCGCTGAGCCGCCGCTCAGTCCTGATCAGGATGGAGGCCGGGGCCGCCGTGCAGCCCGGCGAGCGGCGCGGGGGAGGGGTCGGTGGGTTCCTCGCCCGCCTCCAGCCGAGGGTCCGCCGCACCCGGTTGCTTCGGGACCATGCGGGCCGGGCTGTCGTCAGCCACGTGAACGAGGTGCGTGCCCGGTCGTAGAGTGCCAGCTGCACTCCGGCCCCTTCCGTCGGCACCAGCACCACCCAGTCGTCTTCCATGTCCTTGCGCGGGACGTATCCCAGGGCCTCCATCCAGAACGCGCCCGCACGCGGCACATCCGAGACGCCCGGCACAACGGAACCGACTCTCGGCATGCGCCGACTCTGGCGGACAGCAGCGAGCCGAGGCCACCGGCCACGCCCCCCAGCAGTGAGGCGAACGTTGCCTGGTACGGCACCAGTTGCGGACGTGCCGCCCCGTCGTGCCGTACGAAGGCGTCGAGCCTTCCGTACGGTGCCGCGTGCGGCTCGGCCTCTCCGTCACCGGCGCGGGCCGGCCCCGGAGACCTGCGCCCGCGAGGAACCCCGCACCGCAACACTGCCCCGTCGCCCTGCCTCCCCCGCCCCCATGGAGGCTGGGCCCCGACCGGCGCATCGTTGGCCCCGATGCCGGGTCCCACCGCCGAATGGTCCCACCTGGACACCCAGCCCTTTCCGAACGACTGCGCAACGCCCTGACGCTGGTCGCCGAGGTCGGCGCCCGCTCGTGCGTCTCGTGCTTCCGGATCACCTGATGGGATGGCGATTCGCAGGCCAAAGGATTCAGCGCGTTACTGATCCATTACCTTCTGTAACTCCTGGGGGCCGGTGGGGTCTTCGGGGAGGTAGAGGGGTGACGGATGAAGAAGTCATGGGCCGGCGTGGTGGCGGCAGGAGTCTTCCTCGCGGGGGCAGGTGCGGCGATCGCGGAATCGTGGCACTACATGCCCGGACTGCAGGCGCCAGGAGTCGTTTTTGAAAGGGGCCAGTATCGGTTCAACCCGCCAGGGCAGAACCATGGTTCCTTCGAGTGGGCTGGATACCTCAAGGACGGCTCGCCCCGCGACGGCCACAACGTCTACGTGCGGGTCCGGGTCGAGGGCCGCGATGGGGTCGAGTACTACGGAAAGCAGGGGCAGTTGGTGTTCCTGCACAAGTCCATCTGGGAGGCCTCTCAGCGCTACACGGACGATGCTTATGTCCGAACTTGTGTTGATCGCGGAGCTGTTTGGCTGGACGTCTGTTCCGCCGAGTTGCACTTCCGCAAGGGTTGAGCGGTTTCAACGGTGTCCAGGACTCGGGCGCAGGCCCGGGTCCGCTTCCCTTCGGGAGTCCAGATCAACACGTCAGAAGTTCTCTCCGCCAAGGAAATCGACCTCTACTACGGCCCAGCGCACGCTGTTAGGGGTGCATCCATTGCACTCCATCGGGGCGAGGTGGCGGCGATCACGGGGCAGAGTGGTTCAGGCAAGTCCTCTCTGCTGTATGCCCTTGCGGGCGTTCTGCCCGTCGTGAGCGGTGAAGTCCATTTCGAGGGACGCCCGTTGGCCGCACTCGACGATGAGGAACTCAGCGCCCTGCGCCGAGATCGCTTCGGGTTTGTTTTCCAGTACGGAGAGCTCCTGCCCGAGCTGACCGTGGAGGAGAACACAGCTCTGCCGCTAAGGCTGGCAGGGCATCGCAAAGCTCCGGCGCTCGCTGCTGCCGGGGAGGTACTGGGACGTCTGGGCCTCGCGGATCTGAAGGAACGGCGTCCTTCGCAAGTGTCCGGTGGACAGAACCAGCGTGTTGCCGTTGCTCGCGCTCTTGTGCACAGGCCCGCAGTGGTCTTTGCCGACGAGCCAACAGGGTCGCTGGACAGTGCCAACGCAGCCGCAGTGCTCAAGGAGTTTCTCGCGCTGGCACGTTCGCAGGGCACGGCAGTCGTGCTCGTCACGCACGACGCGAAGGTCGCGGCCCAGGCGGACAAGCGCTTCACGATGCTTGATGGTGAGCTTGCTCCGCAGGGACAGGGGCAGTTGTGAAGGAACTCCTCTTGGGCTTGAGACTGCTGCTCAGCAGCGGACGCGGCAATCGTGTGCGCTTCGTCCTCATGACGGTCGGCGGCTCACTGGGCGTGTGCTGTCTGGCCATCGTGCTGGCGATTCCTGGGATCCTCGCCGCGCAGGATGGGCGCATTGCCGGCAGACAGTCCGTCAGTCCCACAGCGCAATCCAATCGCGTCGTCGCCGACGGCTACCCCCTGACCCTCGACCGCACAGATCCCTACGGCTCAACGCCCCTCACCCGCGTCTTCACGGCGCGTGGTACGAGGACTGTCGAGCCGCCCCCGGGAATCCCCTCGTTCCCCGGGGACGGTGAAGTGTTCGTCTCGCCGCATCTGCACGAACTGCGCCAGCACAACCCGGCGTTGGCCCAGCTGGTTCCTGGCAGGGAGGTCGGGCTGATCGGTGCCGAGGGGCTGGCCCGCCCCGATGAACTCATCGCGTATGTAGGCATGAGTCGTGCCGAACTCTCCGGCGGCAGCCCCGTGGAGCGGTTCGGCGAGCGCTACGGGCCACTCCCTACGTTGGACCCGACGACCCTCGGCATCCTGCGGTTCGCACTGTCGGCGGTCGTGCTGCTCCCGCTCGCCGTCTTCCTCTCGGTCTGCGCACGCCTCTCCGCGGCCGACCGGGCACGCAGGCTGGCCGCGCTGCGCCTGCTGGGGTTGAGCAAGAAGGGGACTCAGCGGGTGAACGCCGCCGAGACCGTCGCCGCCGCCGGGCTGGGCGCGATCCTCGGACTCGGCGAGTACTGGGCCGTGAACCAGCTCGTTTCACGAGTCGGTCTGCCGGGGTTCACGTGGTACCCGGCTGATGGTGCGCTGACCTTCCAGACCCTTGTGGTGTGTCTCGTCGGATGCCCGGCGCTCGCCTGGTACGTGGGTCGCGCCAGTGCGGGGAAGGCTGCTGCCAATCCCCTTGCCGTCCGGCGTGGCGCGGTGGAGAAGCCGCCCTCGAAATGGGTCTTCCTGCCGCTGATCGCAGGTCTGGGAGTCATCACGGGCTACTGCGTCGCGGGCGCGACCGGCCATGCTCCCACAAACACCACCGTGTCCTCGTTGCTCATGCCGCTGGCCATCATCCTGGCCGGTGTCGGGCTCGCGCTCTCGCTTCCGTCGCTGTCCCGATTCCTCGCGCAACGGACGGCGCGCTCCACCCGGTCGCTCTCCCTCGGGCTCGCGATGCGGCGTAACGAGGCCGAGTCGGGAGGTGCGATCCGGGTGGCCACCGGGCTCGTACTGCTGGTCTTCGCGGCTTCCCTCGCGCAGGGGGTCGTCATTGAACTGAACGGGGTCGCCAAGAGCGTCTTGGCCGTCCAGACGTACGAGATCTCGTACGGAGAGCTCAGCGGGCCCCAGCGACGTGCCGTCGAGGCGGTGCCGGGGCTTCGCGCGCATGTCGTCACCCTGAGGTCGGACTCCGCCGACACGGGGGCGGCTCCCAGCCCTGGGGCCGTGGTGGCGACGTGCGGCCAACTGCGCAAGGCGGTGCCGTGGACCAAGGGGTGCGTGGACGGGCGGCCCATGAGGCTGTGGGATGCCGCGCAATCTGAGGGCAATGCCGAGGCCGGCGGCAGCGTCGTCTTCAGGCTGAAGGTGGGACAGCATTCCCGTGACCTGAAGCTCACGGTCCCGCAGCAGACCATCCGGTATCGCGACCATGAGGACATCCACGTCCTGCCGAGCGGAGCGATCCTGATCCCTCCTGCCGCGCTGCCCGCGAACGCACGCCCGGAGAGCGCCACCCTCACACTAGTCAGTGGTCCGTCCGAGAAGACCGTCCGCACCGTCCTCGACGGCATCGGCGGCATCGCCCCCATGGCCGGTGTCACCACTCCGGGGCTGATCGTCGACTCCTTCCAGCGGGTCACCATCGTCAGGACCCTCCTGGCCGTAGGCATGATCCTAGGACTGATCATCGGCGTAGCCGCCTACCTCGTCGCGGCCACCGACCGGGCCGTCGAGCGGCGGCCGCAGGTAACTGCGTTGGCCTTGTTGGGGGCGCGGGCGCGGACGTTGCGGGCTGTGCAGGTGGTGCAGGTGGTGTTGCCGTTGGCTGTGGGGTTGGTGTTGGCGGTGGTGGTGGGGAAGATGGCCGAGTCGAGCTATCTGGTCACCGGGGGTGGGGCCGTCTTCTGGGACGGGGGCGGGGTTCCGCTGCTGCTCGCGTGTGCTCTCGGGGTGCTGGTCGTCGCCGCCGTGGGCGCGTTGCCGCTTGTGGGGCGGAGGATTGACCCCGAGCTGATCAGGCGAGACTGAGCGTACGGTGTGTGACGGACAGTGGTGGAGAGGGGTTTGGGCGTGGCTGGGTGGAATGTGAGTGACATCCCTGATCAGCGTGGCCGTACGGCCGTCGTCACCGGGGCCAACAGCGGGATCGGGTTCGTCACGGCGCGTGAGCTCGCGCGGCGCGGCGCGCGAGTCGTGCTCGCCTGTCGGAGCGAGGCGCGGGGGAGTGAGGCGGGGGACCGGATCACCTCCGAGGTACCAGGCGCGGACGTGGAGTTCGTACGGCTGGACCTCGGTGATCTCGACTCCGTGGCGGAGTTCGCGGCGACGTTCGACCTTGTGTACGGCGAGCGGCTCGACGTGCTGGTCAACAACGCCGGGGTCATGGCTCTGCCGTTCGCGCGTACGTCTGACGGGTTCGAGACTCAGTTCGGGGTCAATCATCTGGGGCACTTCGCGCTCACCGGGCTGCTGCTTCCCGCGCTGCTCGCCACCCCTGGCGCCCGCGTCGTGACCGTGTCGAGCATGTTCCACGTGCTTGCCAACATCGACATCCGCGACCTCGACAGCGAGCGCGGCGGGTATCGGCGCTGGGTCGCCTACGGGCGGTCCAAGAGCGCCAATCTTCTGTTCACCCATGAGCTTGCGCGGCGGCTGGCCGGTGTCGGGTCCGATGTCGTCGCTGCCGCCGCTCATCCCGGGTACGCCTCCACCAACCTCCAGACCGCCGGGCCGAAGCTCGCTGGGCGCAAGGGCGCCGAGCGGGTCATGGAGATCGGGAACCGGCTCCTCGCGCAGAGCCCGGACGCCGGAGCGCTGCCCACGCTGTACGCCGCCACCGCTCCCGGCGTCCGGCCCGACTCCTTCACCGGACCCTCGTTCGCGATGTGGCGCGGCGCGCCCGCGAGCTCATGGCGGGCCGGGTGGACGCGCAACGACGCCGTCGGCGAGCGCCTCTGGAGCGCCTCCGAGCAGCTCACCGGCGTGACCTACGACGCTCTCGCTCTGAAGTGACCTGAGCCCTGGCCTGCGTCCGGCCTGAGCCCTGGCCTGCGTCCGGCCTGAGCCCTGGCCTGCGTCCGGCCTGAGCCCTGGCCTGCGTCCGGCCTGAGCCCTGGCCTGCGTCCGGCCCGCGTCCGGCCCGGGCCTGGCCCCCGTCCGGCCCGCGTCAGAGGGCGCTTCCGCTGTCCACCACCAGGTCCGTGCCCACGATCGACGCCGCGTCGTCCGACGCCAGGTAGAGGACGGCCGCCGCCACCTCCTCGGTCTTCGAGACGCGGCCCAGCGGCAGTTCGTGACGTACCCGCTCCACCCGCTCGGCCTCCGACTCGCCCGGCCGCAGTGACATCGTGGTGGCGGAGGCACCGGGGCTGACGACGTTGATCCTGACCCCGTCGGCGATGTGATCGAGGGCCGCGGCGCGGGACAGCGTGGTGACGGCGGCCTTGGCGGCGGCGTAGGCGGCGACGCCCGGGCGGCGGGTGTGCAGGCCGATGGTGGAGGCGAGGTTGACGATCGCGCCGCCGGACGGCTGCGTCCGCATCTGCCGGATCTCCGCCTGAAGGGCGAGGAACACGCCGGTGACGTTGATGTCCAGTTCGGCGTGCCAGTCGGCTTCCGGGAGGTCGGCCAGCGGTGTTCCGCCGTGGAAGACGGCCGCGTTGTTCACCGCCACGTCCAGGGAGCCGAAACGGTCGACGGCTGCCTCGACGAGGGCGCGCACCTCGTCCGAGCGTGACACGTCCGTGGTCACTGCCAGCCCCTTTCCGCCTTGGGCCTCGATCAGCGCGACCGTCTCGTCGAGCGATGCGGCGGTGCGGCCGGCGACGACCACCTGCGCGCCCTCCGCGGCGAACGCCAGGGCGGTGGTCCTGCCTATGCCGGAACCGGCGCCCGTGACGAGGACGGTCTTTCCCGAGAAGCGTGTGGTCATTCAGGATCCCCTTATTTGACCGATCGGTTCAGTATGAAGGCGTGCGCGGGTCTTGGAATGTGGTCTTCAGTCGAGCAGCGTCAGCGCCTGTTCCGCCGCGTCCTGGACCCGGGCCGGGTCCGCGGACGCCTTGCCCACCACCCGTAGGCCCTGCATCAGGACCAGCAGCATGCGGGCGAGGGCGAGCGGGTTCCGGTCGGCGGGCAGTTCGCCCTGGGCCTGCGCGCGGACCAGGGCCGAGTGCAGCAGGGTCTCGATGTGGTCCCAGTTGTGCTCGACGCGGCGGGCCGCGGCCGTGTCGTGGGGCGCCAGCTCGGCGGCCGTGTTGGTGACGAAGCAGCCGCTCAGGCGCCTTCCCTCGGTCGTCGCCTCGGTCGCGAAGCGGCGTACCACCGCTCGTACGGCGGGCAGTGCGGGACCCGGCTGGGAGAGTTCCCGCAGGAGCTGCGGATTGCGCGCCTGCTGATAGCGGTCCAGTGCCTTCAGGTACAGCTCGTGCTTGTTGCCGAAGGTCGCGTAGATGCTGGCGCGGCCGACGCCGAGGTGCTCGACGAGGTCCGTCATCGATGTCGCCTCGTAGCCGCGCCGCCAGAACAGTTCCAGCGCCGACTGCAGTGCGGCGTCCGGGTCGAATTCCTTGGTTCTGGCCATGTGGGCGACCGTAAGGCAATCGAGAATGATCGGTCAAGTAAGGTCGGGGTGACCGGCGGGCGCGAGGAGGTCCCGGTCACCCCGGCCGTCAGGAAACGGCGGTCAGGAAACAGGTGTCAAGAAGTGGCGGTCAGGAAACGGCGGTCAGGAAACAGGTGTCAAGAAGTGGCGGTCAGGAAACGGTCGTCAGGAAATCCGGACCTCGTACGTCGTCACCCGTACCGTCTCGTCGTCCAGGCACCGGCCCGACTCAAGGTCGAACCGCTGCTTCAGCAGGGGCGAGGCCACGAACGGGCGGCCCTGGTGGGAGCCGATGAGTCCGCGGGAGAGGACCGCCGCGCCGCTGAACGGATCGCGGTTGTCGATGGCGTACATCCGGCCCGCGCGGTCGAGGAAGACGGCCGCCTGGCCGCCGTCCGGGAGTAGGGCGGCGACTCCGCGGCCCGGCGTCAGCGCGGACAGGTCGCACAGCGCCAACCAGGAGTCCGTCAGACGGAGTTGGACGGTGAGGGCGGTCGTTTCGGGTGCCAGGGTCATCGCTGGGCGCTTCCTTCCAGGGCTTCCAAGGGGCGGCGGCCGATGCTCAGCAGCGGCAGGTCCGGCTTGATCTGGTCGCGCTCGGGGACGAAGCCGACGACCGGGTCGGGGGTGTCCGGGGCGTTCACGAAGGACACGAACCGGGCCAGCTTCTCGGGGTCGTTGATGGTCTCGGCCCACTCGTCGCGGTAGGCGGCGACATGCGCGGACATCAGCGACTCCAGTTCCTCGCAGATGCCCAGCGAGTCGTCGACGACCACGTCGCGGATGTGGTCGAGGCCGCCGGGAATCCGCTCCAGCCAGGTCGACGTGCGTTCCAGGCGGTCCGCGGTGCGGATGTAGAACATCAGGAACCGGTCGATCAGGCGGACGAGTTCGGCGTCCGAGAGGTCCTGTGCGAGCAGGTCCGCGTGGCGCGGGGTGGCGCCGCCGTTGCCGCCGACGTACAGGTTCCAGCCGGCGGCCGTGGCGATGATGCCGAAGTCCTTGGACTGGGCCTCGGCGCACTCGCGGGCGCATCCGGAGACCGCCGACTTGAGCTTGTGCGGGGAGCGCAGCCCCCGGTAGCGCAGCTCCAGGTCGATGGCCATGCGGACGGAGTCCTGGACGCCGTAGCGGCACCAGGTCTGGCCGACGCAGGATTTGACCGTGCGCAGGGACTTTCCGTAGGCGTGGCCCGACTCGAAGCCCGCGTCCACCAGCCGTGCCCAGATGAGGGGGAGTTGCTCGACCCGCGCGCCGAACAGGTCGATGCGCTGGCCGCCCGTGATCTTCGTGTAGAGGCCGAAGTCCCGGGCCACCTCGCCGATCACGATCAGCTTCTCCGGGGTGATCTCGCCGCCGGGGATGCGCGGCACGATCGAATACGAGCCGTTCTTCTGGAGGTTGGCGAGGAAGTGGTCGTTGGTGTCCTGGAGGGCCGCCTGCTCGCCGTCCAGGACATAGCCGCTGGCGCCGATGGTCGGGGCGAGGGAGGCGATGATCGAGGCGACGGCCGGCTTGCAGACCTCGCAGCCCTCGCCGCCCCGGGCGCCCTCACGGCCGTAGCGGTCCAGCAGGACCTGGAAGGAGGGGATGCGCAGCGCGAGGGCGATCTCGTACAGCTCCTCGCGGGTCTGGGAGAAGCAGCCGCACAGGCCGTGGTCGACCTCGACGCCGCTCGCCTCCAGTTCATCGTTGACGAGCTGGCCGAGGACCTTGACGCAACTCCCGCAACCCGTACCGGCCTTGGTGCACTTCTTGACCTCGGGCACGGTGGTGCAGGAGTGCTCGGTGACCGCGCCGCGGACCGTGCCCTTGGTGACGTTGTGGCAGGAGCAGATGACCGCGGAGTCGGGGAGCGCGGAGGGGCCGAGCGCGACCGGGGCGCCCGCGCCCGCCGGGAGCACCAGCTGCTCGGGGGCGATCGGCGGCACGGAGCCGGTGAAGGCCCGCAGGGTGCCGTACGCCTCCGCGTCGCCGACCAGGATGCCGCCGAGCAGTTCGCCGTCGCGGCCGATGACCAGCTTCTTGTACGTGCCCGAGCGCGAGTCGGAGTAGACGACTTCGAGGCATTCGGAGGTGGCGCCGTGCGCGTCGCCGAAGGACGCGACGTCGACGCCGAGCAGCTTCAGCTTCGTGGACAGGTCGGCGCCCGTGAAGCTGGCCTCGTCCGCGGCGATCGTCGCGGCGGCCGTCTCGGCCATCTCGTAGCCGGGCGCGACCAGGCCGTACACCCGGCCGTCCGAGGCGAGGGCGCACTCGCCGATCGCGAACACGTGCGGGTCCGAGGTGCGGCACTGGTCGTCGACCGTGATGCCGCCGCGCTCGCCGACCGTGAGCCCGGTGTCGCGGGCGAGCTGGTCGCGCGGGCGGACGCCGGCCGAGAACACCACGAGATCCGTGGGGAGTTCGGAGCCGTCGGAGAGCTTCATCCCGGTCACGGCGCCGCCGTCGCCGGTGACGATCTCCTGGGTGCCCGTGCCCGTGTGCACGGTCAGGCCCATGTCCTGGATGGTGCGCAGAAGCGCCGCGCCGCCGCCCTCGTCCACCTGTACGGGCATCAGACGCGGCGCGAACTCCACGATGTGCGTGGTCAGTCCGAGCCCCTTCAGCGCGCCCGCGGCTTCGAGCCCGAGCAGGCCACCGCCGACCACCGCACCGGTCGTCGCCCTCGCCTTCGCGTACTCCTCGATGGCGAGCAGGTCCTCGATGGTGCGGTACACGAAGCAGCCCTCGGCGTCCTTGCCGGGCACCGGCGGGACGAAGGGGTACGAGCCGGTGGCGAGGACCAGGGTGTCGTACGTGATGACCAGACCTGAGCGCGCCGTGACCTGCCTGGCCTCCCGGTCGATCGTCTCCGCCGGGTCGCCGAGGTGCAGTTCGATGCCGTGCGCGGTGATGAACTCGGCGTCGGTGAGGGAGAGTTCCTCCGGGGTGCGGCCCGAGAAGTACGAGGTGAGCCGGACGCGGTCGTATGCCGGGCGCGGCTCCTCGCACAGCACGACCACACGGTGCGTGGCGGTCAGGCCGCGTTCGGCGAGCGCTTCGAGGAAGCGCTGGCCGACCATGCCATGGCCGACGAGCACGATGGTGTGCGCGCTGCCGTCGGTGGCGTTCGCCGCCGTCGTCATCGTCGTGTCCGTGGACATTCAGGAGCCTCCGTCGTTGGTGAGCAGGTGGAGCAGCGGGGCGCTGTCCGCGGGGGAGCGGTGCGGTTCCCTCCCGGGCCGAGGGCGAGGGCCGGCCGGGTCAGGGAGCGGGCGCATTCGAGGTCATGCACCGCAGCCTGCGACGCCGGTGTTACCCGGTCGCATCACGGCTGTTTCCCGGGAGGAACGCTGCCCTCAGCGGGAGCGGCACCCGGTTGTGAGGGTTTGGTGGGGTCAACCGAACCCCCGGTCCTCGTGCGGGCACGATCGATCGCGGCGCCCCGGCACGGAAGCCTTGAGGCATCGGGATCCACCCGCTCACGAACAGCGGGCTCCACGGGCTCACGAACAGGGGGACAGAAACATGGCCATCTCCGAGAAGCTCCGGCAGAAATCCCGGCAGAAGCCCCGGCAGCAGCCGCGGCAGAAGCCCCGGCAGAAGCAGAGGTCGCAGCCTCCGCCGCCCCGTGACGACTCCGCCGTACGGGCCTGGCTGCTCGTCCGCGAAGCGTTCACCGCGGGCACCTGGCGCCGGGTCGCGTACGCGCTGCTGGCGTTCCCCGTGGGAGTGCTCTGCGTCCCGCTGGCTCTGCTGGGCGCTCCGACGGGGCGGTGGCAGCGGGGGCTCGTCCGCCGTTTCCTGGGCCGGGAGCTGTCCGGGTCCTCGCGGGGACTGGCCCACGCCACGGCCGCCGTACCCCTCAATCTCCTGGTGCTGGCCGTCACCGTCTACGGCTGGTCCCTGGTGCCGATGAACCTGGGCTGGCCGTTGCGCGCAGCAGGCTCCGACTACGCCGACGCGTGGGGAGGGCCGACCTTCGAGGGAGCGTGGGCGTTCCACGCGATCGTCGGGGGGTTCGGCTTCCTGCTGCTCATGCCATGGCTCGGCCGGGCCCTGGCTGCCGCCCAGCTCCGCCTCGCCGCGGCGCTCCTCTCCTAGATTGACGCCATGCGCCGCCTCCGCAACCGCCTCCGTGCCCTCGCGGCCTTCCCCTTCGGACGGAAGGTCCTCGCGGCGTTCCTCTACGGGGTGATCGCCTTCCCCCTCGCCCTGGTCGGGTTCGTCCTCACCTTCGTGGGGCTGTTGGTCGGTGGCGTGCTGTCCGTGACCACGCTGGGACTGTGGCTGATCGCCGTCACCGTACGCGGGGCGCTGGCGCTCGGCAGGCTCCAACGTGCCCTCGCCCAGGGACTGTTGGGGCTGGAGATCGAGGAGCCGGAGCGCCGCGAGGGTGCCGGGATCCTGGGCTGGCGGCGGGCGCTGCTCGGTGAACGGAACGGGTGGCGCGCCGTCGCCTGCGCGCTGACCACCCCCTTCACCGCCGTCTTCGGGTACGCCGCCGTCGTCATCGGCTACGTCTACGGCGTCCTGCTCACCCTGCACCCCCTCCTCAAGCGGTGGAACTACGACACCCGGCGGGCGAGCGACGGCACGACGCACCGGGTGTCGCTGGAGTTCTTCGGATTCCAGGTCGACTCCTGGCCACGTTGGCTGATCCCGCTGGCCCTCGGGCTGCTCCTCCTCACCACCGCGTCCTGGCTGCTGCGTCAGGCCCTCGCCCCGCACCGGGCGCTGCTCACCGCGCTGCTCGGCCCCGACCCCGCCGACCGCCGCATCCGCACCCTGGAGGAGACCCGCGCCCAGGCCGTGGACGACGCCGCGGCGACCCTGCGCCGGATCGAACGCGACCTGCACGACGGAACGCAGGCCCGGCTCGTCGGCCTCGCGATGCACCTCACGATGATCAGGGAACTGATCGGCGCGGGGGCTTCCCCGGAGCGGCTCCTCGCCGTCGTCGACACCGCACGGGGCAACGCGACCCAGGCCATCGCCGACCTGCGCCATCTGGTGAAGGGCATCCACCCTCCCGTACTGGACCAGGGCCTGGACACCGCCCTGGCCACCCTCGCCGCCGACAGCGCACTGCCCGTCGAGGTCGCCGCCGACATCACGGACCGCCCGAGCCCGGCCGTCGAGTCGATCGCGTACTTCTGCGCCGCCGAACTCCTCGCCAACGCCACCAAACACAGCGGGGCGAGCGGCGCCGCGGTGACCGTGAGCGCCCGGGACGGACTGCTGCGGCTGAGCGTGCGCGACGACGGACGCGGGGGAGCGGTGATCGGCGCGGGCTCGGGCCTGACCGGGCTGCTGGCCCGCGCCCGGACCGTCGACGGCACACTCACCTGCGACAGCCCGCCGGGAGGCCCTACGGTGGTCACGGTCGAACTTCCCTGCTGACCGGGCTTTCCGCCTGGTCGAACTTCCCTGCTGACCGGGCTTTCCGCCTGGCCGAACTTCCCTGCTGACCGGGCTTTCCGCCTGGTCGAACTTCCCTACTGACGATCACGGGGATCACATGCGCGTAGTCATCGCCGAGGACTCCGCCCTCCTGCGTGACGGGCTGGTCCAACTGCTGCGGCTGCGGGACGTGGAGGTCGCGGCGGCCGTCGGGGACGCCGAGACGCTGATCGCCGCCGTGGCCGAGCACCGTCCGGACGTCGCCGTCGTCGACATCAGGCTGCCGCCCACGCAGACCGACGAGGGCGTACGGGCGGCCGTACGGCTGCGCAAGGAACACCCAGGCACCGGGGTGCTGATCCTCTCGCAGTACGTGGAGACGACGTACGCCCGGCAACTGCTCGCCGACCCGGCCGGGATCGGCTATCTGCTGAAGGAACGGGTCGTCGACATCGGCGAGTTCGTGGACGCCATGGAACGGGTCGCCGGGGGCGGCACCGCCCTCGACCCCGAGGTCGTCGCTCAGCTCTTCGGCGCGAGCCGGCGTGCCACCGCCCTCGACAGGCTCACACCGCGCGAGCGCGAGGTGCTCGCCCTGATGGCCGAGGGCCGGACCAACCAGGCGATCGCCGGCGCCTTCACCGTCTCGGAACGCGCGGTGGAGAAGCACATCGCCAACATCTTCACGAAGCTCGACCTGCCGCCGTCGGGCACCGGGCACCGAAGGGTGCTGGCGGTCCTGCGCTACCTGGACTCGGTGACCGTCACATAGGGTCGCGATCATGCCCGACATATCGCTGACCGTCGTCGTTGTGCTCTGCCTCGCCTCCCTCGCGGCGGGCTGGATCGACGCCGTGGTGGGCGGTGGCGGGCTGCTCCTGCTCCCCGCGATGCTGCTCGGACTGCCGGCCGGCACACCGGCGGCGTACGCACTCGGGACGAACAAGGCGGTCGCGATCGTCGGGACGACCGGCGCGGCGGTGACGTACGCGCGCAAGGCGCCGGTGGATGTGCGGCTGGCCGTGCGGATCGGGCTCGCGGCGCTGGCCGGCTCCACGGCCGGTGCCTTCGTGGCCGCCGGGATGAGTACGGACGTGCTGAAGCCGGTGGTCATGGTGGTGCTGCTCGGCGTCGGGACCTTCGTCATGCTGCGGCCCGCCTTCGGTACGTCGCCCTCGACCGAGCCCGTCTCCGCGCGGCGCGTGCTGGCCGCGATCGGGCTCGCGGGCCTCGGGATCGGCTTCTACGACGGGCTCATCGGGCCCGGCACGGGTACGTTCCTCGTCCTGGCGCTGACCGCGCTGCTCCACTTCGACCTGGTGACCGCCTCAGCCACCGCGAAGATCGTCAACTGCTGCACCAACGCGGGCGCCCTCGCGACCTTCGCCTGGAAGGGCACGGTGTACTGGCAACTGGCAGCGCTGATGGCCGTGTTCAACCTGGTGGGCGGCACGGTGGGGGCGCACACCGCGCTCAAGAGGGGCAGCGGGTTCGTCCGGGTGGTGCTGCTGACGGTGGTGTTCGCGCTGGTGGCGAATCTGGCGTACCAGCAGTGGATCGCGTAGGCGCCGCGGCTGCCGGTCAGCGGCTGCCGGTGAGGTGGGCGAAGACGACCACGTTCCCCTGGTACCCGGCGGCCTTCGAGTAGTCGCCGCCGCAGGTGATGACGCGCAGTTCGGGGCGGGACGCGGCGCCGTACACCTTCTCGTCCGGGAAGTCGCGCGCGGCGTACACCTCGACGGCGTCGACGGCGAAGAGCGCGGTGCCGCCGTCGCGGCGTGCCACCTCGATGGCGCTGCCCTTCTTGAGTGCGCCGAGGTTGTAGAAGACGGCGGGGCCGTTGGCGTTGTCGACGTGGCCCGCGACGATGGCGGTGCCCCGCTCGCCGGGGGTGGTGCCGGCCTGGTACCAGCCCGCGAGGTTCTTCTGCCCGGAGGGCGGGACGTCCAGGCTGCCCTGCGGGGTGAGGCCGAGGCCCATCAGCGGGGCGTTCACGCCGATGGAGGGGATGCGGATGCGCTCGGGCGGGGAGTGGCGGAGCGCGGGGGCGCCCTGCGGGAGGGCGTCGCCGGTGCCGGCCTGGGCGGCCGAGGGCTGGGGCGGTGGGTGGACCTGCGTGCCGTTGTACAGCAGCCAGGTCCCTGAGCAGAGGGCGACCACGGTGACGGAAGCTATGACGGTGTTGCTGACCCGGCGCATGTGAGCCTCCTCTCGGGGCCAGGGGTTGTGCGGTTGTGGTCGTGACGGTGGTCGTGGTCGGGGTCGTGGTCGAGGTGGGTCCCCTTCCCCCTCCGGGCCGCGAGGGGCGTCGGGCCACGGAGGGGGAGGGGACGGCGGTACCGGCGGACGGACAGCGGAGGGTGTCCGTCAGATCCCGTCGCCTCTCGCCCGGCGATGCAGGAGCCAGGTACCGCCCGCGGCGGCGACGGCCAGGGCCGCCACTCCCGCCGCGGTCTGCACGGGGTCGGTGCCGAGTGCGCCGCCGACCCCCGTGTTCACATGCCCACGCGGCAGATGGATCTGTTCGCGTGTGGCGGTCAGGTTCACGATCAGGTCGCCGGTGACCTGTCGGCCGTGGGAGCACTTCGCGACGATCTCGTACGTCCCCGGCTGGGCGCTCGGCGGCACCTTGAACTGGCCGATCGCGTCCTGTTCGTGGGCGCTGGCGGCGAGCATGAAGATGCCCGCGCCGACCGCGCTGGCGTCACCCGTGGCGGTGCCGTCCGCGCCGCACGCCGCCGTGTTGACGGTGACGTCGGTACCCGGGATGACGGTGGAGGGAAACACCTCCAGGCTCTCCGTGGACCCGCCGTACGCGGGCGCGGTGGCGAGGCCCACCGCGGCGACGGCGAGCGCGGTACCGGTCAGCAGACGGGCTGTGCGTCGCATGGCTGTGCTCCTCCGAGGGGGCGCGGCCGGCGGCACCCCCAAGTGCCGCTGTGTCGGTCGTGTCCCTGCCCTTCCGAGGTAAGTGGCAGTCGGCCCGGTCCGCTTCCTGACAGAGCGTCACAAATGCCGGAAAAGGGCGCGGGAGGGGAGTGCCCGAGGGCCCGGATCGATGGCGTTCCCGCAGGTCATCGGTGTACGGCTGGTGTGTCGCGGCAAAGAACCCGAAGAGCGCAGGGCAGGGGCGCGAACGGGTGACGGGGGCGGGTGGGAGATACCTTGACCTCAAGGATGGTTGAGCCTGTCCCCGACCGCTCCCGCTGCCCCGGCGCGAGCGTGTGCCGCACGCGCCGGGGCTGCCGGTCGAGGCCCTGCCGGGCGCCCGATGTTCAGCTCACGGACACCGCGGACCAGGCCGCCGCCACCGCGTTGTACTCCGTGCTCCCGGCCCCGTACAGGTCCTTCGCGGCGTTCAGCGTCGCCGTCCGCGCGCCCGCGTAGTTCGTCGAGGACGTCATGTAGACCGTCAGCGCGCGGTACCAGATCGCACCGAGCTTGTCCCGGCCGATGCCGGTGACCGTCGAGTTGTTGCAGGTGGGGGAGTTGTAGCTGACCCCGTTGATGGTCTTCGCGCCGCTGCCCTCGGCGAGCAGGTACGCGAAGTGGTTCGCGACACCGGACGAGTAGTGGACGTCGAGATTGCCGACCGAGGAGCTCCAGCAGTTCGCCGAGTTGCCGTCCTTGGAGGGCTGGTCCATGAACCGCAGGGCCGGCTTGCCGAAGCCGGAGCGGACGATCTTCTCGCCGATCAGATAGTCCCCGGGGTCGGTGGAGTTGTGCGCGTAGAACTCCACCAGCGTGCCGAAGATGTCGGAGGTCGCCTCGTTCAGACCGCCGGACTCTCCCGAGTACGTCAGCGCCGCCGTCTTCGACGTGACACCGTGGGACATCTCGTGACCGGCCACGTCGAGCGCGACCAGCGGCCCGAGCGTGGTCCCGTCACCGTCCCCGTATGTCATGCAGAAGCAACTGTCGTCCCAGAAAGCGTTGTTGTAGTTGCTGCCGTAGTGGACGCGGTTGAACGAGCCCTTGCCGTCGCCCGCGATGCCGGTACGGCCGTGGACGTATTTGTAGTAGTCCCAGGTCTCGTTCGTGCCGTACTGGGCGTCGACCGCGGCCGAGGACCGGTCCGAAGCCGCCCCGGTACCCCAGTGGTTGTCGGCGTCCGTGAAGAGGGTCGCCGGGGCGCGGCTGACGCAGATCCCGAAGATGCACAGGTCCGTCTTGTTCGCCGCGTCGCCCGTGTACGTGTTCCCGCGCGTCGGGTCCTTGAGCTGGTACGTCGCTCCGGACAGGGTCGTCTCGAGCGCGACCGTGCCGCTGTAGAGGGACTGGCCGTCACCCGTCGCCGTCTCGATGCTGTCCCACGCGTCGATCTGCCGCCCGGTGCGGGCGTCGGTCAGCACCGTGCGGGCGACCGGGTTGCCCAGCGAGTCCTGGCCCACCACGTTGGTGCGCCAGGCCAGCCGGGGCGCGCCGTGCAGGGCGTCCACGACGAGCTGGGGCTTGGCCGTCACCTTCTTCAGCGTCTCGCCGAGGTGCGCGGCGCGCAGCGCGGCGGTGGCCAGGTCGGCGGCCTCGGGGGCGGCGAGCGCGGGCCTGGTGGTGGGAACGGAGAGGTCGCGGGAGGTGGCCCGGTTCGCGCCGCGGTAGGAGCCGTCGGGGGCGAGGTGCACCACGAAGTCACCGCCCAGGACCGGCAGTTGCCGGTAGGTACGGTCGTAGCGCACATGCTGGCCGCCGTTCGCGTCGACGACCACGTCACGGACGCTGGTGCCCTCGGCGGAGGTCAGGCCCAGCCGGGCGGCCTCCTTCACCAGGGCCGCGGCGGCGTTGTCGATCGCGGTGGCGCGGCTGGGCCGGCCGGCGGCGCCCGCGGTGGGGGTAAGCGCGGCCGCCAGCAGGGCGGTGGCGGCCGCGGCCACACCGGCCGCGGCCAGGCGGGGGCCTCGGGTGTGCGGTCGGGTACCTCGGGTCTGCCGTATCCGGATCCGACTCATCGGTCTCCTCGGGGAGGGGCGCTCAGACGCGTGGGGGCGCTGATGTCGAATCAGAGTTAAAGGTCCATGACATGTCATGTCCATAGCGCGTGCGTGATGTGCGCGAGGTGCGGCGAGAATCGTTTCTGCACCCTCACGAAAGGAGACGATCATGGAGATGACCGCCGGGGCGGGCACCGGAACGGCCGCTGGGACGGCTGCCTGGCTGACCGTGCTGACCACGACCGACGCCTCCGAGAAGGCGGAGGCGCTCGCACGCGGCGCGGTCGAGGCGCGGGCCGCGGCATGCGCGCAGATCGCCGGGCCGGTGACGTCCGTCTACCGGTGGAAGGGCGCGGTGGAGACGGCGGGCGAGTGGCAGGTGCTGTTCAAGACGACGGGTGCGCGGTACGACGCGCTGGAGGCGTATCTCCTCGCGGCGCACGACTACGACACCCCCGAGATCATCGCGACGCCCGTCGTCCGGGGGAGCGCGGACTATCTGCGGTGGGTCGAGGGGGAGGCTGCGGCGGAGGAGAGCATGGAGGCGGAGAGCGTGACGGAGGAGACCGTGGCGGAAGAGACCGCCGAGTGACCGTCCCCTTCTTCGTCTACGGCACCCTGCGCCCCGGCGGGCACAACCACGACCTGTTCCTCCGCGGACGTACGGAGTCGGAGGAGCCCGGACGGATGCGGGGAGCCGTGCTGTACGAAGGGCCCGGATATCCCTACGCCGTAGAGGAGCCCGGGGGTGTCGTGCGCGGGGAGTTGGTCACCGCGCTCCCGGAGGCGTACGGGCAGTTGCTCGGCGCGCTCGACCGGCTGGAGGAGTACGTGCCGGGCGACCCCCGCAACCTGTACGAGCGGGTGGCGCGGGAGGTGACCCGCGCGGACGGCACGGCCGTACGGGCCTGGGTGTACGTGGCCGCCCCCGCCGTCGCCGCGCGGCTGCGGGCCGGCGGCACGCTCATCGAGGGCGGGGACTGGCACGTCCGCCCTTGAGGGCACGGGCGCACCGGTTCTTGAGGGCACCGGCGCACCTGTTCTTGAGGAGCCCACTCGTGCGGGTGGCGAGTCCGCGTGACTCCGCGCGCCCCCACGGTCGCGCCCCGGGTCGCCCCTAGGGTCCCGCCATGACCGACAGCGACATCACCCGGCGCCGTCTCCTCGCGCTGGGCGGCGCGGGTGCGGGGGCCGCTCTGGGGCTCGGGATCAACTCGTGCTCGTCGAGTCCCTCGAACCCCCCGTCCCCGACGAACCCCCCGTCCCAGGCCGACACCGACTCCTCGCCCCGGACGAACGCCTCTCGGTCCCGCCGCACGCGTCCCAGGTGACAGGAGGAGCGCCCTCGCCCAGGTGACCGCTATACGTCGAGCCGCGTCAGCAGCACCGCCGGAGCCTCCGGCAACATCACCCGCAGCGCAGACCCGTCCCACACCACCGGCCCCGCAGACCCGTGCAGTACGTCGACCCGCGCCTCCCGGCCCGCCAAGTGCGCCACGGGCAGGGCTACTTCGGGAACGTCGCCCGCCCTGCGCCACACCAGCACATACGTGGTGTCGAGGAACGGCACCCGCATCCCCAGCGACACCCACGCGTCCCGCCACCCCGGCAGCCCCAGCGGCCAGAACGGCACCGACTGGCACAGATCGCCCCGGACGGCCTTGTACGTCACCAACGCTTCCTGTACGAGGCCCAGTTGGTGCGATGTCATGCGGTCCAGACGCCCGGAGAGGTGAACCCGCCCCAACAGCGCCGAACCGAGGGTGAAGGCGATCTCCTCGTCCGTGAACTCCGGCTGCGGGTACGTCCACACGGCCCCCTGCTCGGGCGGCACCGCGGTCGGCGCGGCGGCCGCGATGGGCGGGTAGCGCAGCGGGTCCTGCTGGTCGGAGGTGGACTGGAGCTGGGCCACGGCCAGCGACGCGCCGTCCATGCGCAGGCCGCCCGAACCGCAGTTCTCGACGACCAGAGCCGGGTGGCGGTCCAGGACGGCCGACAGCCAGGACAGCCAGGCGCGCGTGTGGTCGAGGAGCCCGGGCGCGGAGGTGGTGATGTCGTAGGCGAGCGTGAGATAGCCCACGCCCCACTCGCCGACGAGCCGGTCGACCGTCCGGTCGAGGTGCGCGCGGGCGGCCGGATGCGTCAGGTCCAGCTGGTGACGGCCCTGTTCGGTGACGCGCACACCGCCTTCGTGGCGCAGGAAGGCCTCGCCCGGCAGCTCGGTGGCGAGCGGGCTGCGGACGCCGATCACCTCCGGTTCCAGCCACAGCCCCGGCACCATCCCGCGCTCCCGGATCCGGTCGAGCACGGCGTGCAGGCCGCCAGGACCGGGGAAGCGCCGCGCCGACGGCAGCCAGGCGCCGACACTGTCCCACCAGCCCCCGCCGCCGTCCCCGCCCGTGCCCCCGTCCCCGCCCTCGTCGTCGTACCACCCTGCGTCGACGCAGAAGTACTCCGCGCCCGCCACGGCCGCCGCGTCGATCAGCGGCAGCAGCCTCTCGGTGGTCGGGTCGCCCATGAGGGTGTTCATGTAGTCGTTGAAGACGACGGGGAGCCGGTCGTGGTCGGGGTGTGGGCGACGGATCCGGCGGCGGTAGTCGGTCAGCGCGCTGAGCGCTCCCTCGAAGCCGTCGCCGAGCGCGAGGGCCGCGCACTCGGAGACGAACTCCGCTCCGGGGGACAGGACGTGACGCCATTGGTGGTCGTCCGCGGTCGGACCGCTCAGGGAGAGGTACGTGTGGTGGTCCGCCTCACCCGCCTCCCACAGCCAGCTCGCGGCGGACTCGATCTGCCAGAGCCAGCAGCGCCCGTCGGTGCGGTCGGTGAGCGCGCCCATCGCCAGATGCCCGTCGGTGGGCCGGCTCCCGCGCCCGGCGAGCCGCAACCCGGCCCGCCCGTCGTGCCCGTGGAACGCCCGGCCGACGTCGGGCAAGGACTCCCGCAACTCCTCGGCGTACCAACGGCATTCGGCGAGCCAGTCGTTGCGCGCCCGGTGCACGTCGAGTACGTCGGGTGAAGGCAGCGCGCCCAGCAGCAGACTGCTCACGGAGCGCACGGTGACGGGCGTGTCGCCGTCGTTGCGGAGTCGGACGCGGGCACGCAGCACGGGCACCGCGTCCGGTGAGGAGTACTCGACGAAGACGGCCAGACCGCCCCGCCTGTCCTGGAGTCGGACGGTGAGGTGGTACCAGCCGTCGCCGTACGTCGCATGGTGGGCGCGGTGGGTCAGACGCTGCCCGAGCGCCGTACCGGTGAAGTGCGGCCCGGACCAGCCGGTGCCCTGTCCGAGGAGGGTCACGTCGACGAGCGGCAGCGCGGTCCCGGCGGCCTCGGCAGCGTTCTTGGGCTCCGGTTCACCGGGCACGGTCAGCCGGACCAGGCGGGGTGTGCGGCCGTCCAGATCGAAATCGGCGGTGAGTGCGGAATGGCCCCAGCGGTAGCTGAACTCCTGCGTCACGCGGCCATGCTAGTGCCGCAACGGGCAACGTTCGCCCCGTCGCGACGCCCGGCACGCACTCTCGCCGCACCGGCCGAAAGCCCAAGTACGTCCAGTACGAGGACTTCCGGCCGGCACGCCGGGAGCACGCACCGGACGCCGCTCCTTGACGGGCAAACGTTGCCTGCCGCGGCACTAGTGCCGGAGGCACCTGCCAACAGGCGTGTTCCCAGGAGCCGTCAACCGTTTCGAGTCATGGCGCGCCTGCTGGCTACTGGCGGTTCAGGGAGCGGGTGACGCCCGCCGCGATCGTCGTGGCCAGGATCCAGCCGACGGCGATCAGCAGATACGAGAGCCACTGGTACCAGCCGCGCGGCGCGAAGGCCGTCTCCTGACCGAAGTCGACGAGGGGCAGCAGAAGGTCGAGGGTGTAGAAGACCGGGTTGAAGCCAGGTGCCTCGGCGGGCTTCAGGGCGGGCGGATGGTGCAGCGTGAAGGCGACGGCACCGGTGCACAGCAGCAACAGCAGCCAGCCCGCCGCGCGCATCGGCCGGTAACCATAGCCGACGGCCACGTCCTGCAGCCGGCCCCAGAACCTGGCGTAGCGGGGGAGGGTACGGCGGTGCCGGCGGAGTTTGGCCAGCTGGACCGTGCGCGCGGCGGCGTCGTCGCCCGCCGTGCGGTACGCGGCGGCCAACTGCTCGTAGGCGTAGGGAAGATAGCCGCCCTCCTCGCGTTCCAGCAGCGGCAGCCGCTGCTCGGCGGGCAGATGCGGGGCGAGGGTGCGGTAGCCGAGGCCGTCGATCCGGACACGGTCGGGCCACACCCCCGGAGGTACGTGCAGAAGGTCCAGCTGGGAGCGGCGCAGGTTCACGGTGCCCACGATCGGCGCGGCCTCGCGCAGCCACAGCTCGCCGATGACACAGCTGCTGGCGCGCAGGGCCGGACCCCCGGGGTTGGACAGCCGGGCATAGGCCAGATTGAGCTGGTGGGGAATCCTCGCCCCGCTCAGGTTGACCCGGCCCCGCGCGCGCAGCCGCACGGCCCGCAGGTCGGTGCCGACCGACAGGGTCTCGGCGTGCAGGGCGGTCTCGCCCGCCGGTACGTGCAGGTCGGCGTCGTCGAGGTTCACCTGGCCGCCGACCGTGGCCCCGTTCAGCCGTACCTGGCCGTGCGCGACGAGTCCGACGGCCCACAGGTCGGTGCCGATGGCCGCGTGGTTGAGCTGGAGAACCGGTTCCTCGGCCCCTTCCGGGTCCGGGGCGTCCGGGGTGTCCGGTGCCGCCGGGCGGCCGAGTCGCGCCCCGTTGACGAACACGGCGCCGGAGATCTTCGCGCCCTGGAGCCGCACCGGGCCCCTGACCCGGCAGCAGCTGAGCCGCAGCATTCCGTCGACGCGCAGGTTCCCCGCGGTGAGCCCGGGGAGCACCGAGTCGCTCAGTACGAGGGCGCGCAGCCGGGCCCCGTACAGCTTCGGAGCCTGCTCGAAGTGGCACAACCGCAGCTGCACGGCCTGTGCGACCGTCCCGTACACGAGGTCGAGCTGTCCGGTGACGCGCGCGCCGGTGAGCTTCAGGCCGGCTATCTCGCCGTCGTGCGTCGGTCCGTCGATCAGCAGTGCCCGCAGCACCTCGGCGCGCACGGTCCGCTCGGGGCCCCAGGAAGCGCCGGCCGCGGGGTCGTCGGCGGGGTTCCCGCCGGAGTCGGCGGAAGAGGAAGTGGGTTCCTCGCGGAAGTCGACGCCTTCGCCGAGCGGAAAGGCCTCCCAGACACGGCGTTCCGCGGGCGTCAGACCGGCGGGATCGATGACCGTCCTCACTTCCGCGCCGCAGCGAGGGCCCGCGCCACCCCCGGCTCCTTCGGCCCCAGGAACTGCGGATCGGGCTTGAACACCGCGTCCAGCAGGGCCTTGCCCGCCGCGAACACCTCGCGGGTGCCCCCGTAGTACCAGGTGACGTCGTGGGTGGCGTCGACCCCGATGCCGTACGACCGCACGCCCGCCGCCCGGCACAGCGCGACGGCCCGTCGGATGTGGAAGGTCTGGCTGATCAGCACGGCCTCGTGGACGCCGAAGATCTTCCGGGCCCGCACGCAGGAGTCCCAGGTGTCGAACCCGGCGTAGTCGCTGACGATCCGCCGGTCCGGCACCCCACGCTTCGTCAGATAGGCCCGCATCGCGTCCGGTTCGTCGTAGTCCTTGCGGCTGTTGTCCCCGGTGACGAGCACGGCCTCGATCCGCCCGGCCCGGTACAGTTTCGCCGCCGCGTCCAGCCGGTGCGCGAGGTACGGGGACGGCTCGCCGTTCCACAGCCCGGCCCCGAACACCACCGCGACCTCGGTGCGCGGTGCGTCGGCCGTCGTGCGCAGCCCGTCGGCCGTGCTCACGTACAGCCAGGTCACCGGAAGCAGCGCCAGCACGCACGACAGCATGACCGTCTGCACGGCCCGCCGCTGCCCGGCGCGGGTGCGGGGCAGGCGGGGCAGCCGCGGTCTGAGGATCCTCGGGTGCGGCAGGCGCGGCATGGTTGTTCGTCCCCCCGGTGGCATCCGATCGCGTCGGTATTCGACAGATGGGGACGCAGCGTAAGCCCGTTCGGTTCGCCCGGTACCGTGACCGGTCTCACTCGGCGCCACGCAACCGCAGGTGGGAGGCGCTCACACCGCCGACGCACCGGGCCGTGAACCCCTGGAAAACACCTGACACGCCCGTGCAACCGCGCGGCAACCTCGTACCGTCACCATCGGTTCATGACGGCGTCGAAACCCTCTCACGACGAGTCCAGGACCCTCTCCCACTCTCGGCTCCGCCCGAGCGGGGGGACCCCCACCGGCGGGCGGCCGCTCGGTGGCGCCCACCTCGACAGTACGGCGCAACTCATGAACGCGATCACCAGCCAGCTCGGCAGTCAGCTCAGCCTCGTCTCGCTGAACGGGACCCGCCGTCCCGCGCCGCCGCCGCTCGTCCTCGTCGCGCACGGCAGCCGCGACCCGCGCGCGCTGAGCACCGTACGCACCCTGATCGAGCGCGTCCGCGAGCTGCGCCCGCACCTGTCCGTGCACCTCGGTCACATCGAGCTCAACGAACCGCTGCTGGCCGACACGCTCGCCTCCCTCGATGCCGAGGACGGCGCCGACGGTGCCGTCCTCGTGCCGCTGCTGCTCAGCCGCGGCTACCACGTCAAGCGGGACATTCCCGAGGCCGCGGCCGCCGTCCCGGGACTGCGGGCCCGTATCGCCGCCCCGCTCGGCCCGCACCCCCTGCTCGTCGAGACGCTGTACGCGCGGCTCGTCGAGGCCGGCTGGCGGACCGGGATGAGCGACGCGGCCCGGCGTGCCGGCGGGGTCGTGCTCGCCGCCGCGGGCTCGCGCGACCCGGAGTCGATCACCGACACCCGCCGCACCGCACACCTGCTGGCCGAACGCCTCGGCGTGCCCGTCGTCCCCGCGTACGCCTCCGCCGCCGCGCCCACCGTCGCCGCCGCCGTGCGCGCCCTGGCCGCGCGTGGCCGCCACCACATCGCCGTCGCCTCCTACTTCACCGCGCCCGGCCGCTTCGCCACCGAGTGCGCCGCGGCCGCCCCCTGGATCGCCGCCGCCCCGCTGGGCACCCACGCCGCGATGGCCCGCCTGATCCTGCACCGCTACGACCAGGTCGTGGCGACCCCCGAACCGGCCCCGGAACGCGAGCTGGCCTCGGCCTGATCCACGACTCCCGGCGGTAGGCCGCGCCCCGTTTGTCACTGCCTGCGTTTACTGTCGGGTACATGGACGGCACCGCACCCCTCTCCGACGAGTACGACCCGACGTCAGTCGAGCGCTGGGCCGTAGAACCCGACAAACGTCCCGGCCGCACCGCCTTCCAGCGCGACCGCGCACGCGTGCTGCACTCCTCCGCGCTGCGCCGCCTCGCGGGCAAGACCCAGGTCGTCACCCCGGGCACCCGCAGTCAGGCCTGGGACGCCAGCGCCCGCACCCGCCTCACCCACTCCCTGGAGTGCGCCCAGGTCGGCCGCGAGCTCGGCGCCGCCCTCGGCTGCGACCCCGACCTCGTCGAGGCGGCCTGCCTCTCCCACGACCTCGGCCACCCACCCTTCGGGCACAACGGCGAACAGGCGCTGAACGAGTTCGCGGAGGACTGCGGCGGCTTCGAGGGCAACGCGCAGTCGCTGCGCCTGCTGACCAGGATCGAGCCCAAGCGCTTCGTCCACTCGGAAGAGACGGGCGAACTCGTCAGCGTGGGACTGAACCTCACCCGCGCCGCCCTCGACGCCGCCACCAAGTACCCCTGGCCGCGCGGTGCCCACCCCACCGACCCCGCCTCGCCGAAGTTCGGGGCCTACGAGGACGACCGGCCGGTCTTCGACTGGATCCGCAAGGGCGCCCCCGGCACCCGTACGTGCTTCGAGGCCCAGGTCATGGACTGGTCCGACGACGTGGCGTACTCGGTGCACGACGTCGAGGACGGTCTGCACGCCGGCCACATCGACCCCAACTGCCTGTACGCCGAACCGGAGCGCGAGGAGATCTTCAAGGTCGCCATCGGCCGGTACGTGCCCGCCGACACCGACCCCGTCGAGCTCTCCGAGGCCCTCGACCGGCTCCTGGAGCAGGAGTGGTGGCCGCACGGGTACGACGGATCGGCCGTCGCGCAGGCCCGGTTGAAGGACGCCACCAGCCAGCTCATCGGCCGCTTCTGCCTGGCCGCCGAGGGAGCCACCCGCGCGCGGTACGGCGCCGGCCGCCTCACCCGGTACGCGGCGGAGCTGGTCGTCCCGCGCGCCGCCCGCCACGAGTGTGCCGTCCTCAAGGCCGTCGCCGACCGGTACGTCATGCAGCGTGCCGAGCAGGAGCGGCTGCGCGCCGATCAGCGGATCGTCGTCGCCGAGCTGGCCGAGGCGCTCACCGCCCGCGCCCCGGACGGTCTTGACCCGCAGTTCCGGGCGCTGTTCGACGAGGCCGGGGACGATCGCGCGCGCAAGCGGGTGATCGTCGACCAGATTGCCTCGCTCACCGACGCCTCGGCACGTTCACTGCATCTCAGGTTCACCACCCGCCCCACAGGCGGCGGCGGAGTGTGACCCTGCGTGGCCTGATCGGGCCACACCCTCTTCCCGCATCACGCTGCGTGCGGGACGCTCGCTTGGCGACAACGTTACGAGGAGGCATCAAGTGGTCGACGCGGATCAGACATTCGTCATCGTCGGAGGAGGCCTGGCCGGCGCCAAGGCAGCCGAGACGCTCCGAGCGGAGGGTTTCACCGGCCGCGTGATACTGATCTGCGACGAACGTGACCACCCCTACGAGCGCCCGCCGCTCTCCAAGGGCTATCTGCTCGGCAAGGAGGAGCGGGACAGCGTCTTCGTGCACGAACCCGCCTGGTACGCGCAGAACGACGTGGAGCTGCACCTCGGCCAGACCGTCGACGCCATCGACCGCACGGCGAAGACCGTCCGCTTCGGCGACGACGGCACCCTCGTCCACTACGACAAGCTGCTCCTCGCGACCGGCGCCGAGCCGCGCCGTCTCGACATCCCCGGGACGGACCTCGCGGGCGTCCACCACCTGCGCCGCCTCGCCCACGCCGAACGCCTCAAGGGCGTCCTGGCCGCGCTCGGCCGTGACAACGGCCACCTCGTGATCGCGGGCGGGGGCTGGATCGGCCTGGAGGTCGCGGCGGCGGCCCGCGAGTACGGCGCCGAGGTCACCGTCGTCGAACACGGGCCGACCCCGCTGCACAGGGTCCTCGGCCCCGAGCTCGGCCAGCTCTTCGCCGAGCTGCACCGCGAGCACGGCGTCCGCTTCCACTTCGGGGCCCGGCTCACCGAGATCGTCGGCCAGGACGGCATGGTGCTGGCCGCCCGCACGGACGACGGCGAGGAGCACCTCGCCCACGACGTCCTGGCGGCCATCGGAGCGGCGCCGCGCACGGGCCTCGCCGAGGCCGCGGGCCTGGAGATCGCCGACCGGGCGCACGGCGGCGGTATCGCGGTCGACGAGCGGCTGCGCACCTCCGACCCCGACATCTACGCCACCGGTGACGTCGCCGCCTTCCCGCACCCCCTCTTCGACACCCGGCTGCGCGTCGAGCACTGGGCCAACGCTCTCAACGGCGGACCGGCGGCGGCCCGCTCGATGCTGGACCGCGGGACGGTGTACGACCGCGTGCCCTATTTCTTCTCCGACCAGTACGACGTCGGGCTCGAGTACTCGGGCTGGGCGCCGGCGGGGACGTACGACGAAGTGGTGATCCGGGGCGACGCGGGCAAGCGCCAGTTCATCGCCTTCTGGGTGAAGGACCGGCGGGTGCTGGCCGGGATGAACGTGAATGTGTGGGACGTCACGGAACCCATCCAGCGACTGATCCGGTCCCGGGCCCAGGTGGACACCGAGGCTCTGGCGAACCCGCACGTACCGCTGGAGAGCCTTGTCCCCTGACCGATCAGAGGTCCCTGCGACGAACGGCGGCCGTCGACTGGCACACCACCCCCGGCTGTGATTCCGGGGAGGCGACCCCCGGACCCCCGGCCAGGGCGTTCGCCTCGCCCCAGGAGTGTCAGTCCGGCCCCGTAGAATCACCTCGTGGCTGGAAGGATCAACGACGAGGACGTGAAGGCGGTTCGGGACGCGGTCCCGATCGACGCCGTCGTGTCCGAGTACCTCCAGCTGCGCAACGCGGGGGGCGGAAACCTCAAGGGTCTGTGCCCCTTCCACGACGAGAAGTCCCCGTCCTTCCAGGTCAGCCCCAGCAAGGGTCTCTTCCACTGCTTCGGCTGCCAGGAGGGCGGCGACACCATCACGTTCGTGATGAAGGTCGACCACCTCACGTTCTCCGAGGCCGTCGAGCGGCTCGCCGGACAGGCCGGCATCACCCTGCGCTACGAGGAGGGCGGGTACAACCCCTCCCACCAGCGAGGCGAGCGGATCCGCCTGGTCGAGGCGCACAAGATCGCCGCTCAGTACTACGTGGAGCAGCTCGACATCAGCCCCGAGGCCGACGCGGGCCGCAAGTTCCTCGCCGAGCGCGGTTTCGACCAGGCCGCCGCCGCGCACTTCGGCGTCGGCTACAGCCCCCAGGGCTGGGACCACCTCACCCGCCATCTGCGCGGCAAGGGCTTCACCGACAAGGAGCTGCTCCTCTCCGGCCTCTCACAGGAGGGCCGCCGGGGCCCCATCGACCGCTTCCGCGGGCGCCTGATGTGGCCGATCCGCGACATCGGCGGCGAGGTCGTCGGCTTCGGCGCGCGCAAACTGTACGAGGCGGACAACGGCCCGAAGTACCTGAACACGCCCGACACCGCGATCTACCGGAAGTCCCAGGTCCTCTACGGCATCGACCTCGCCAAGAAGGACATCGCCAAGGCCAGCCGCGCGGTCGTCGTCGAGGGCTACACCGACGTCATGGCCTGCCACCTGGCCGGCATCACCACCGCGATCGCGACCTGCGGCACCGCGTTCGGCGGCGACCACATCAAGATCCTCAGACGCCTCCTGATGGACAACGGCTCGGCCCGCGTGATCTTCACCTTCGACGGCGACGCGGCGGGCCAGAAGGCCGCCCTGCGCGCCTTCGAGGACGACCAGAAGTTCGCCGCCGAGACGTACATCGCCATCGCGCCGGACGGCATGGACCCCTGCGACCTGCGCCTCGCCAAGGGCGACGAGGCGGTCGCCGACCTCGTCGAACCCCGCACGCCCCTCTTCGAGTTCGCCCTGCGCCAGATCATCCTGCGCTACGACCTGGAGACCCCGGCGGGGCGCGCGGCAGCCCTGGACGAGGCGGCGCCCATCGTCGCCCGCATCAAGAACAGCGGCGCCCAGCACGAGGTCGCCGTGCAGCTCGCGGGCATGCTCGGCATCCTCGACACCCAGTTCGTGGTCAAGCGGGTGGCCCAGCTGGCCCGTTGGGCCCGCGACCGCGGCGGCAAGGGTCCGGCCCCCGCCGACGGGCAGCGCCCCCAGCAGACGTACGCCGCGGTCCGGACGCCCGCGGGCGGTCCGGCGCTCAACCTCCGCAACCCCGTCTACGCCACCGAGCGCGAGCTGCTCAAGCTCGCCCTCCAGCGGCCAGAGCTGGTCTCCCCGGCCTTCGACGCCTACGGGATCGACGAGTTCACCGCCGCGCCCTACGCCGCCGTACGCCTGGCGATCATGGAGTCGGGCGGTGCCGAGTACGGCACGCAGGACCCCCAGGAGTATCTGGTCCGGGTCCGCGAGGCCGCCCCGGACGACGTGGTCCGCTCCATGGTCACCGAGCTGGCCGTCGAGGCGATCATGCGCAAGACCGTCGACGAGACCTACGCGGGCGACCAGCTCGTCATGGTCCGCCGCCGCGCCGTCGAGCGCCGCATCGTGGACGTCCAGGGTGCCCTGGCCCGCGCGAGCGCCCACGGCGACCCGGCCCAGCTGTCGGCCGTGCAGAACGAGTTGTGGGTGCTCCAGCAGTACGGACAGGCGCTGCGCGAGCGGGGCGCGGAGGCGCTCTGAGGCCGCCCTGCCCGGATGGGCCCGGCGCACATGCCAATCCCGTACGCCCTTCAATCGGTTTCGCGCGCGCTGAGCTGCGCACTCGGACGGCACGGTAACCACCGGGTCACGGACCGGAAGCAAAAAGTCACCGCACGCCCCTCGTGGCGGCGATGTGTCGTACTCCACACTGGGTTCCGGTGCCTGAGTCCTCGGAGCGCGGCCGACCCGCACGCGACGGGTTTCCGATTCCCGCGGTTCCGCCAAACGACTACGGGATGGACAGCGGCGAGGCCGTCGACCCCATCCCCGACGTACCGCTGCCGCACGCCTCAGCAGCGACATTCCTGGAGGTCGCCCCCGTGCAGACCCAGACCCTCACACAGACCGACAACCTCACGGACACGAATACGGACGCCGAGCCCGACGTCGTCACGGCGGTGCCCCCGCAGAGGGGTGCCGCGCACCACCCCGAGACGGAGCCGGACGGGCCGGCGGCGGGCGCCGTCGAGGCGGAGGCCGAGGCCGAGCCCGTGGAGGTCGAAACCGAGGCCGAGGTCCCCGAACCCGTCGAACTGCCCCGAGGACGCAGTACGGACACCGGAGGCCCCTCCTCGGACCTGTTCCGCCAGTACCTGCGCGAGATCGGGCGCATTCCGCTGCTCACCGCGGCGGAGGAGGTCGAACTCGCCCGTCGCGTCGAGGCCGGACTCTTCGCCGAGGAGAAGCTCCGCCTCGCCCCCGACCTGGACAGTCAGCTCGCCCTCGACCTCGACAAACTCGTCGTCATGGGCCGCATGGCCAAGCGCCGCCTCATCGAGGCGAACCTGCGCCTGGTCGTCTCGGTCGCGAAACGCTATGTGGGCCGCGGGCTCACCATGCTCGACCTGGTCCAGGAGGGGAACCTCGGTCTGATCAGGGCGGTGGAGAAGTTCGACTACGCGCGTGGGTACAAGTTCTCGACGTACGCGACCTGGTGGATCCGGCAGGCCATGTCGCGGGCGCTGGCCGATCAGGCCCGTACGATCCGGGTCCCCGTCCATGTGGTCGAGTTGATCAACCGGGTCGTGCGGGTCCAGCGGCGAATGCTGCAGGAGCGCGGCTACGAACCGACGCCGGACGAGGTCGCCGCGCACCTCGACCTTCCTGGGGAGCGGGTGAGTGAGGTGCTGCGTCTTGCCCAGGAGCCGGTGTCGTTGCACGCGCCGGTGGGGGAGGAGGACGACGTGGCGCTCGGCGACCTGATCGAGGACGGTGACGCGACGTCGCCGGTGGAGTCCGCCGCGTTCCTGCTCCTGCGGGAACACCTGGAAGCGGTGCTTTCCACGCTCGGCGAGCGTGAACGCAAGGTCGTCCAGCTCCGGTACGGGCTCGCCGACGGCCGTCCCCGCACGCTCGAGGAAATAGGCCGCATCTTCGGCGTCACCCGCGAACGCATCCGCCAGATCGAGTCCAAAACCCTCAACAAACTGAGGGACCACGCCTTCGCGGACCAACTCCGCGGCTACCTGGACTGACCCGACGTCTCTCGCCCCCGCCGCCCCTACCCGTCCCATCCCCGGGGCTCCGCCCCAGACCCCGGAGGGTGGTCTTTCGACTACGGGCCGGTGGGGGCTGGTCGCGCAGTTCCCCGCGCCCCTCAGAAGCGCTGGCGCGCATCTTTCAGCCCGTCCGGCGTTTGAGGACGAGGCCGTTCAGGCCGACAGGGGGTCTGGGGGCGCAGCCCACAGGGATGGGACGGGTAGGAGCGGCGGGGGCGAGGAAGCACCTCCCCGCACCCGCCTACCCACCCACACCCGCTAGTCGACCTCGGCCACCGCCTGGGCGAACTGGGCCTTGTAGAGGCGCGCGTACGCACCGTCGGCCGCCAACAGCTCCGCATGCGCACCCTGCTCGACGATCGACCCGTTCTCCATCACGAGGATGGTGTCCGCGTCCCGGATCGTGGAGAGCCGGTGGGCGATCACGAACGAGGTCCGCCCGTGCGCGAGCTTCGCCATCGCCTTCTGGATCAGAACCTCCGTACGGGTGTCGACGGAACTGGTCGCCTCGTCGAGGACGAGGATCACCGGGTCGGACAGGAACGCCCGCGCGATGGTGATCAGCTGCTTCTCGCCCGCGCTGACCCCCGTACCCTCGTCGTCGATGACGGTGTCGTAGCCATCCGGGAGCGTACGGATGAAACGGTCGGCGTGCGCGGCCCGCGCCGCCTCCTCGATCTCCCCGCGTGTGACCTCCCGCGAGGCCCCGTACGCGATGTTCTCCGCGATCGTGCCGCCGAACAGCCAGGTGTCCTGGAGCACCATCCCGATCCCGGCCCGGAGTTCGTCCCGGGACATGGACGCGATGTCGACCCCGTCGAGGGTGATCCGGCCGCCGGTGACGTCGTAGAACCGCATCAGGAGGTTCACCAGCGTGGTCTTGCCGGCGCCGGTCGGGCCGACGATCGCCACCGTGTGGCCCGGCTCGACCTTCAGCGACAGGTCCTCGATGAGCGGCTTCTCGGGGTCGTAGCGGAAGGACACGTTCTCCAGCGCCACCCGCCCGCGCAGCTCGTCGGGGCGCGCCGCCGGCACCGGGTCGGCCTCCTGCTCCTCCGCGTCGAGGAGTTCGAAGATACGCTCCGCCGACGCGACACCGGACTGCACGAGGTTCGCCATCGAGGCGACCTGCGTCAGCGGCATCGAGAACTGGCGGGAGTACTGGATGAAGGCCTGGACGTCGCCGATCGACAGCGAGCCGGACGCGACGCGCAGACCGCCGACGACCGCCACCAGCACATAGTTCAGGTTCGACACGAACATCATCAGCGGCTGCATGACCCCGCTGTTGAACTGCGCCTTGAACCCGGCCTCGTACAACTTCTCGTTCTGCTCGGCGAACTGCGCCGCCGACTCCTCCTGCCGCCCGAACACCTTCACCAGCGTGTGCCCGGTGTACATCTCCTCGATGTGGGCGTTGAGCTTGCCGGTGGTGCGCCACTGCTGCACGAAGTGCGGTTGCGAACGCTTGCCGATGCGCGTGGCGACGAAGAAGGAGAGCGGGACCGTGACGAGCGCGACCAGCGCGAGCAGCCACGACACCCAGAACATCATCGCGAGCACGCCGATGATGGTCAGCAGGGAGTTCACCAGCTGGCCCATCGACTGCTGCAGGGTCTGCTGGATGTTGTCGATGTCGTTCGTGGCGCGGCTGAGCACCTCACCGCGCTGGCGCTTGTCGAAGTACGACAGCGGCAGCCGCGAGAGCTTCGCCTGCAGGTCCTCGCGCATGTGGTAGACGGTCTTGTTGACGGCCCGGTTCACCAGGCGCGTCGCCACCGCCATCAGCAGGCCGGCCAGCAGGAACGTACAGAGCGCGAGCAGCAGTACGTTTCCGACGGCACTGAAGTCGATGCCCTTGCCGGGGGTGAAGTCCGTCCCGGCGAGCATGTCGGCCATGCCGCCCTCGCCGCGCTTACGCATCGAGGCGAGGACCTCGGCCTTGGTGGCGCCGGCCGGCATCTGCCGCCCGATGATCCCCGCGAAGACCAGGTCGGTGGCCTTGCCGAGGATCTTCGGTCCGACCACCGAGAGCCCCACGCTCAGGACGACGGCGACCAGCATCCCGTACATGGTGACGCGCTCGGGTTTGAACTGGGCCAGGAGCCTCCTCCCGGACACCTTGAAATCCATCGAGCGCTGATCGGGGCCGCCCCCGGCCATCATGCGTCCCATGGGCCCGGCCATCAGGCGGCCTCCGCTTCCGTCAGCTGGGAGAGCACGATCTCCCGATAGGTCTCGTTGTCGGCCATGAGCTCGTGGTGACGCCCCGTGCCCACCACCCGGCCCTCGTCGAGGACCACGATCCGGTCGGCGTCCCTGATGGTCGACACCCGCTGGGCGACGATCACCACGGTCGCCTCGGCGGTCTCCTGGGAGAGCGCCGCGCGCAGCGCCGCGTCGGTCGCGTAGTCGAGCGCGGAGAAGGAGTCGTCGAACAGATAGATCTCGGGGCGCTGGACGAGGGTGCGGGCGATGGCGAGGCGCTGCCGCTGGCCGCCGGAGACGTTGGTGCCGCCCTGTGCGATCGGCGAGTCCAGGCCGTTCTCCAGCCGCTCCACGAAGCCCTTGGCCTGCGCCACCTCCAGCGCGTGCCACAGCTCCTCGTCGGTCGCGTCCGGATTGCCGTACCGGAGGTTGGTGGCGACCGTCCCCGCGAAGAGGTACGGCTTCTGGGGGACGAGTCCGACCGTCCTGGCGAGCAGCTTCGGCTCGACGGTCGCCACGTCCACGCCGTCGACGAGGACTTCTCCGTCGGTGGCGTCGAAGAGCCGGGGCACGAGCCCGAGCAGCGTCGACTTGCCGCTGCCCGTCGACCCGATCACGGCGGTCGTCTCACCCGGCCGCGCCACCAAGTCGATGGACTTCAGGACGGGCTCCTCGGCACCCGGGTAGCGGAACCCCGCGCCGCGGATCTCCAGGTGGCCGTGGCGCCGCAGTTCCACGACGGGTGCGCTCGGCGGCACGACGCTCGACGAGGTGTCCAGGACCTCTTCGATGCGCTCGGCGCAGACCTCCGCGCGCGGCACCATCATGAACATGAAGGTGGCCATCATCACGGACATCACGATCTGCATGAGGTAGGCGAGGAACGCGGTCAGGTCGCCGATCTGCATGCCGCCGCTGGCGATGCGGTGGGCGCCGAACCAGACCACGGCGATCGACGAGAGGTTCACGACGGTCATGACCATCGGGAACATCAGGGCGAGCATCCGGCCGGTACCGAGGGACACCTCGGTCAGCTGGGCGTTGGCGGACTCGAAGCGGTCCTTCTCGTAGTCGTCCCGGACGAAGGCGCGGATGACGCGGTTGCCGGTGATCTGCTCGCGCAGCACCCGGTTCACGGTGTCCAGACGCACCTGCATGGTCCTGAACAGCGGGCGCAGCCGGCGCACGATCAGGGTCACTCCGATGCCGAGTACCGGCACCACGGCGACCAGGACCGCGGAGAGCGGCACGTCCAGGCCGAGGGCCAGCACGATGCCGCCCACACACATGATCGGCGCCGACACCAGCAAGGTGAACGTCATCAGGGTGAGCATCTGCACCTGCTGGACGTCATTGGTGGTGCGGGTGATCAGTGAGGGGGCCCCGAAGTGGCCCACCTCGCGTGCGGAGAAGGACTGCACCCGGTCGAAGACGGCGGCCCGGATGTCCCGGCCGACGGAGGACGCCGTACGGGCGCCGTAGTAGACGGCGCCGATGTTGCAGACGACCTGGACCAGCGAGATCCCGATCATCAGGGCACCGAAGGACAGGATGTAACCCGTGTCTCCCTTGACGACACCGTTGTCAATGATGTGTGCGTTCAGGGTCGGCAGGTACAGGGTTGCGCAGGTCTGCAGGAACTGCAGCAGCACGAGGAGAGCGATGGGTTTCTTGTACGGACTGAGGTAGGTCCGAAGGAGTCGTATGAGCACGCGGCTTCTCTCGGAGTCGTCGACGGCAGTGCGGTCGGTGTGCACCACCCCCTATCGTCGGACACTCCACCCGCGTTACCTCAACCGATTAATCCAAGAGCGGACCAAGAGCGGACCGGAACCGGACCTTGAGACGTACGTCATAGGGCCCATGCCGGCCACTACGCCCACCGGGACACCTCTCCACACACCTCTCCAAACACCTCTCCGCACACCTATACGCCCCCTATGCCCGGAACGCTCCCGGATGCGTCTGTTCCCGTACGGACACGTACTGCTGCCGTACGGCCTGACCCACGGCCAGTTCCTCGCCGGGCTCCAGGATCTGGGCGATCGCACCCTGCCAGACAGGTGGCAGCTGGGGGTCGAGGGTGCCCTGCGAGACGCCGAGGGCCCAGGCCGCCTGACGGGCCGCGCCCAGCGCCGCGTAGTCCGCCGGCTGAGGGACGACGACCTGCGCGCCGAACAGCGCGGGCGCCGCGGCCTGCACGGCCGGCAGCTCGGCGGCCGCCCCGAGCAGGAACACCCGCCGTACGTCCACGCCGCGCCCGCGCAGCACGTCGAGCGCGTCCGCGAGCCCGCACAGCATGCCCTCGAAGGAGGCCCGCGCCAGGTGTTCGGGCCGCATCGACTCGCGCCGCAGTCCCGCGAGCGTCCCGGCGGTGTGCGGCAGGTTCGGGGTCCGCTCGCCCTCCAGGTACGGCAGCAGGACCAGCCCGTGGGAGCCCGGCGTGGACTTCATCGCCAGCTCGGACAGGCTCTCCAGGTCGGGCAGGCCGAGCAGTTCGACGGCGCCGCGCAGGGTCCGTACGGCGTTGAGGGTGGTGACCACCGGCAGGTGCATGCCGGTCGCGTCCGCCAGTGAGGTGATCATGCCGGAGGAGTCGACCAGCGCCTCGGGGTGTACGGCCATCACGGACCCGGAGGCGCCGAGGGACACGACCGCGTCCCCGAGCCCGATGCCGAGCCCGAAGGCCGCCGCCATGGTCTCTCCGGTGCCCGCGGAGATCAGCAGCCCTTCGGGTGTCGTCCCCGCCGCCTCGGACGGGCCCAGTACGTCGGGCAGCGTGGCCTGGTGGCCGAGCGCGAGCTCGACGAGATCCGGCCGATAGCCGCCGGTCGCCGCCGACCAGTAGCCGGTCCCGGAGGCCCCGCCCCGGTCGGTGGTCCGCCGCAGCGGCCGCCCGAGCAACTGCCACACCAGCCAGTCGTGTGCCTGCAGCAGCACGGCGGTGCGCAGCGCGGCGTCGGGCTCGGTCTTGTTCAGCCAGCGCAGCTTGGTCACCGGCTGGGCGGCCTGCGGTACGTGGCCCACGGCCTGCGCCCATGCCTCGCGCCCGCCGAGCGCGTCGACGAGATCGGCGGCGGCGACCTGTGCGCGCTTGTCACCGCCGACCATGGCCGGCCGCACCGTGTTGCCCTGCGTGTCCAGCGGTACGAGCCCGTTCTGCTGCGCGGAGACGCCGATGGCCTGCACGCCTTCGAGCAGCCCACCGCCGGCCGCCTCGCCCAGGGACAGCAGCCAGGCCTGCGGATCGACATCGGAAGGACGGCCGCCGCCCTCGGTGGTTTCCACCGGATGCGGGGCATATCCCTGCCTGAGCACGGCTCCCGTGTCCGTGTCGCAGACGACGATACGAGTGAAATCGGGCGAACTGTCCAACCCGGCGACTATCCCCATGGCGGAAATTCTGCCGTACGGCGGGGGATCGGCGCGCCGGGCCGGGCGGTGGCGACCGACTCGCGGGGTGCCCGACGGGCCGGGGCGCAGGTCGGACGGGGTGGCGCGTTCGCCGACCCCGTCAGGGATCCCTCGCCCTGCCTGCCGGGAGTCGTTCGGCTTTCGGCCAGTGGGGGCTGATCGGGTGGTTTCCCGCGCCTCTCGGGGCCCTACGTGTTGCTGGTGCCCCAGTCGTCCTCGCGAGTGCCGTTGGTGTTGCGTTCGCGCAGCGAGCGGACGCGGGCGGTGACCGAGTCGGGGACGTGGTCGCCCACCTTCTCGCCGACCGTGTGGAACGCCTTGCCCGCGATCTCGCGCCCCTGCTGGGCGGCGGTCTCGGCGGTGTTGCGCACCGCGGGGTTCTGCGCGACCTGGCGCGCGGACTTCTTCAGCTGCTCGTAGCGCTCGCGCCCGGCGCGCGTGCCGAGCACGTAACCCAGAGCCAGTCCGGCGACGAATGTGAGCCGGTAGCGCATGGCGGCCACCCTTCCCTTGCGTCGGCATCGGTGCGGGGGGAACCGATTGGCGGAGCACCCCCCTGCTTGCGCTAATGTATGTGTCGCAGCGAGCGCACGCCCCCTGGCGAATACCCGGGTAGGTGCGTTCGATGCAACGAGGCAATCCTCCGTAGCTCAATTGGCAGAGCAGCCGGCTGTTAACCGGCAGGTTACTGGTTCGAGTCCAGTCGGGGGAGCTCGATCTCCTGTAGCTCAATTGGCAGAGCAGCCGGCTGTTAACCGGCAGGTTACTGGTTCGAGTCCAGTCGGGAGAGCAACGGAAGAGGACCCCTCAGGGGTCCTTTTTCATGTCCGGCGGAACCGCGCAGGCCACGCCGAAGTCCTCATGGTCATGCGTTGCCGACCATCCGAAGCAGGAGATCGTATGAGCGGCTATGCTGCGGCAGACGGCGCGCACAAATGTGCGCGACGCGCCGTAAGGGGCGGTAGCTCAGCCGGTTAGAGCAGCGGACTCATAATCCGTCGGCCGTGGGTTCGAGTCCCACCCGCCCCACTCCGCGCTACGCGTGAAGAAACGATGCCGCCTGCGCACTCGTGGTTTGCCAGCAACAAGGTTGCGGCCCCCGGAGCTGATCCGGGGGCCGCAGTCGTGCGTTTCGCGTTCTTTGCACTCGTCCGGGGGAACGACCGGGGAATCGCCGTTCCCTGGTGTGACATCAGTTCGAGTCCGGAGCGGCCCGATCGGGCCCGCGGGTGACTGACGGGCCGGGAAGTGTCCCCGAGGGGGCCGGTGCGGCCTGTGTCGCCTGCTGTGGGGCGCAAGGTCTTCCTGGCCCTTCGGCGGTGCCCTGCCACTGCTCACCGCCGACGCCACTGCTCACCGCCGACAGGGCGTGAGCAGTGGCAGGCCTGGTCAGGCGGGGCAGCCGGAGTCGGCGATCACGTAGTGACCGATGGCGGTCTCCTCGAGGGTGTGGGTGGTGAAGGTGTTGTACAGGCCCATGGACTGGTTGGAGCCGTTCGCGTAGGTGTAGCCGCCGCTCTGGTGGGCGCGGCCCGCGGCGACCTGGTTGTAGTTGTTCGAGGTGAAGCACTGCGGCTGAAAGCCGGTGGTGGTCGCCGTCACGGCCGTGCCGACGGCGCCGGCCTTGCCCGACGAGTCGACGGCGGCGACGGTGTAGCTGTATCCGGTGCCGGAGGCCAGTCCGTTGTCCGTGTATGAAGTGGAGGTCGTCGAGCCCGTCTTCGTACCGCCGCGGTAGATGTCGTACGAAGCGGCGCCGCTGACGGCGTTCCAGGAAAGTGACGCGCTGGTGTCCGTGGTGCCGGTCACCGCCAGGCCGGTGGGCGCGGGCAGGGCACCGGTGCCGCCCCCGGAGGTGCCGTCCAGGCCCCAGAACTTCGCCGTGTAGTAGCTGGAGCAGATATAGCTGAGGTAGTACGTGCCGGTCGTGCCGCACTGGTCGGCCCCGGAGCCGGGGCTCACGGCGAGGCCATGTGCCATGCCGGAGACGGTGAAGGTCTCGACGGCAGGATCGCCGTCGGCATCGTTGTAGATGTCCTGGGTGGTGCCGCCGGTGAGCGTGGTGGTCGATGACGGGGTCTGGCTGATGCCCCGGACGTTCGTCCACTGGTCGCGGGACTCGGTGGCGTTGGCGGGGTTGACGGTCGAGTCGCCGGAACCCTGCCAGACGGCCACCCGCGGCCAGGGTCCGCTCCAGCCGCCCGATGCGCCGCGGACCAGGTCGCCCCACTGCTGCGGGGTCTTGCTGACCGGGTTGTACTCGCAGGTGAGGCCGCTGCTGAGATCGGTGGCGCAGCCCGCAGGGATGCCGGAGTCGATGGAGCCGCCCGCGAAGACATCGGGGTAGTCGGCGAGCATCACGGAGGTCATGGCGCCGCCGGCGGACAGCCCCGTCACGTACACGCGGCTGGGATCGCTGCCGTACCGCGTCTTGGCGTAGTCGACCATCTGTTTGATGGACAGGGCTTCGCCCTGGCCCCGGGTGTAGTCCTCGGACTGGTACCAGTTGAAGCACGCGTTGGCGTTGTTGGCGCTGGAGGTCTGCGGGAAGACCAGCGCGAAGCCGTACAGATCGGCGTACTTGGGCCAGCCGGAGTGGCTGTAGTAGTCGCTCGCGCTCTGGGTGCAGCCGTGCAGGGCCACGACCACCGGGGCGCCGGAGGGCAGGTTGTCGGGGACGTACGTGTACATCGACAGGCTGCCGGGGTTGGAGCCGAAGCCGGTCACCTGGGTGAGCGAGGCAGCCGACGCGCTCTGCGGCACGGTGAACAGGGCAAGCAGCAGGGCCGGTAGCGCGGCCCAGCAGGCTTTACGGGTGCGGTCACGAACCGACATGCGGTCCTCCCGTGGTGAGGGGTGGGTGGGCGGACCGCCGCGCCGGTGTCCCTCCGGAGCGGGCGGTCCGCTGCACCGTAGAACCGCAGCGACCGCCCGCCCACGGAAGCGGACCACACTTCTCGATCACCTCGGGTGTCGGCCGTCTCCACTGCGTACGGCATCGGCAACCTCAGTGCAGTGCACAGGAGTTGACCAGGTCTCCCGAGGCGGGCCTGGGCACGGTGCCGCTCGCCGGCGGCGCGGCCCGGTACTCGACCCAGTCGGTCAGAGCGAGGAAGGCCGAGCGATAGCAGGGCAGGATCGGCCGGAGCCGGTCCGGATAGGTGTCGTACAGGCCGTCCACGTGGGTGCCGCCCGCGATCGTGTAGTAGCGGTGCAAACGGCCACGCCGGCTGTCGGAGACCATGCGCGCGTACACGTCCGAGTCAGTGGCGATCGGCAGCAGTGCGTCGAGCGAGCCGTGCAGTGTGATCAAGGGTTTTCCGATCCTGCCGGTGAGCGAGATCCGCTCGACCGCCCGGTGCACGGAGCCCGGCTGCGTCGCATAGTCGTACGAAGCATCCGACGGGCAGGGCGCGAGAATCTCCGAAAGCGTCGAACCGGCGGACGCACCCGGACACTTGGGGTCGTAGGAGGGGTCGACCTCGGAGCGGTACACCTTCTGCGTCAGGCCCCAATAGGCAGCCTCGTGGTACGGCCACAGGAACTCGGTGCCGGGAGAGAATCCGGCGGCGAGCATGTCGGCGTGGGTGGCCCGGCCCGCCTGGTACGCGACCGCGGTCGGCAGATAGGTGAACAGGTTCGGCCCGTCCTCGGTCCACAGCGCGCCCTCCCAGTCCACTCCGCCGTCGTACAGCTCGGGGTGGTTCTCGAGCTGCCAGCGGGTCAGGTAGCCGCCGTTGGAGATGCCGGTCATGTAGGTGCGGCGTGGGGCGTGCCCGTACACCTGTCGGACGACGGTCTTCGTGGCGAGGGTCAGCTCGGTGGTGCGCCGGTTCCATTCGGCGATCGCGTCGCCGGGCCGCTTGCCGTCGGTGTAGAAGTCGGGGCCGCTGTTGCCCTTGTCGATGGAGGCGAAGGCGTAGCCCTGGGCGATGACCCAGTCGGAGATCAGGGGGTCCAGCGAGTACTGCTTGCGCGTCCCGGGCGCACCGGTCACCACGAGGCCGCCGTTCCAGTGCTCGGGCAGCCGGATGACGAACTGGGAGTCGTGGTTCCAGCCGTGGGTCTTGTTGAGGTGCGAGGAGTCGGGGAAGTAGCCGTCGATCTGGATGCCGGGGACGCCGGTGGGGTTCTTGGTCCCTTCGGCGGTGAGTGAGGCCCAGTCCGCGGAGTCGGTGTAGGCGGTGCCGGCGGTCGCGGCCGTGGTCATGTCGGACAGACAGGCCGTGGTCTGGAACGCCGCGCCGGGTACGGCGATCCGGCCCTGGCCGGCGCAGTGGGGTGCCGATCGAGCCGTGGCGCTCGCCGACACTCCCGCCGTCGACAGGAGCACGGCGGACAGCAAGGTGACGGTGCGTCTCAGATGCATGGTTCGCCCTCCGGGCGGTGAAAGGGAGCGGTGAATCAGGAGTCGAAGCGGGCACGCAACGCCTTCTTGTCGAACTTGCCGACTCCGGTGCGCGGGATGGCCTCCACGACCTCGATACGGTCCGGGAGTTGCCAGCGCGCGAAGCCTCCGGCCTCGAGGTGCGCCCGTACGCGGTCAAGGGTCACGGTGGAGCCCGGGCGCGGGGCGACGCAGATCAGCGGACGCTCCTGCCACTTGTCGTCGGGGACGGCGATGACCGCGGCCTCGGCGACCTCCGGCAGCGCCATGACGGCCGACTCCATGTCCACCGAGGAGATCCACTCGCCGCCGGACTTGATGAGATCCTTCGCCCGGTCGGCGATCACGACATAGCCGTCCGGTGAGCCGATGGCGATGTCCCCGGTACGGAACCAGCCGTCCTCCGTGAACTGGGCGGCGCCCTCACCGCCGAGGTAGGAATCGGCGATCCATGGCCCGCGTACGAGCAGATCGCCCATCGACGTTCCGTCCCATGCAAGGGAATTGCCCGCCTCGTCGCGAATGTCCATCTGTACTCCGGGCAGCGGAAGGCCGGCCCGGGTGCGCACCGCGTCGGAGATCCGGTCCTCGTCCCAGTCGCGCATCCGCTCCTTCGGCCACGCCACACTGGCCAGCGGCGAGGTCTCGGTCATGCCCCACACCTGCACCAGAGGGATGCCGAAGTCGCGCCGGTAGCGCTCGATCAGGGCGCGCGGCGGACGGGCGCCGCCGCACAGCAGATGCCGTAGTGACGGCAACCCACCGCCAGCGGTGATCTCGTCGGCGACCGCCATCCAGATGGTCGGCACGCCCGCGGCGACCGTGACCCGCTCGGCGGCCATCAGCTCGACCAGGGCCACGGGATCCAGCGAGCCACTGAGGAACACCTGCTTGGCGCCGTACGGAGTGGCGGTGTAGGGGACGCCCCAGGCGTTGGCGTGAAACATGGGCACGACCGGCAGTACGCAGTCACCGGGGCCGATGGCCATGGCGGACTGCGAGGACGCGGCGATGGCGTGCAGCACGGTCGAACGGTGTGTGTAGAGCACGCCCTTGGGGCGGCCGGTGGTGCCGGAGGTGTAACACAGGCCGAGCGGCGACCGTTCGTCGATGTCGCGGGGGGCGTACGCATCCGGCAGGCCGGCGATCAGCTGTTCGTACGCCACCACCCCCGGCAGCGCGGTGTCGGGCACCTCGTCGCCGAGCACGATGACATGCCGCACGCCGGCGAGGCCGCCCCGCGCGTGCACCTTCTCCAGAAGCGGCAGCAGATCGGGATCGGCCAGGATGGCGCGGTCGTCCGCGTGGCCGATGACGTATGCCAGGTCCTCGGGGGAGAGCCTCAGGTTCAGGGTGTGCAGGACGCGCCCGGTGCAGGGCACGGCCCAGTAGGCCTCCAGGTGCCGGTATCCGTTCCAGGCAAGGGTGGCCACCCGGTCGTCCGGCGCCAGGCCGAGGGCGTCCAGGGCGTGCATCAACTGCTGTGCGCGGCGGGCGAATTCGGCGTACGTGTAACGGTGCACACGCCCGTCGGGAAGTCGCGTGACCACCTCGGTGTCGGGAAAGTAGCGCGGGGCGTGTCCGAACAGCAGCCACGTGTTGAGCGGGGTCTCCATCATCGCCATGGCGCACATCGTCACCGCGGTGCGGGAGCCGGGCGACGGAGGAAGACTCCAGAACGTCCCTCACCTCAGTGGAGCAAGTACCCACACCGGTGAGGGGTGGAGCGACGCGGGGAGGGAGAAGACCCACACCCGCGCGGGGGCGTCTTGTGGAGATTCTCTCCGTAGCCGCTGCTCATGGCCGAACTTAACGTCTGCCCCACATCGGCATCCGCCGCTGCATCCCCTGCGCATCCGAGGCGTCATGAGACAACCGCGCGCCATCCTGGTCACGCAAGGCCTGTCCAAGGAGTTCCAGGGCTTCCGCGCTGTCAGCGCGGTGGACCTGAGGGTCACCGAGGGCACGGTCCACGCGCTCGTAGGCCCCAACGGGGCAGGAAAGACAACCCTGTTCAACCTGCTGACTGGATTTCTCAGGCCGTCCGGCGGGCGCATCACCTTCGCCGGACACGACATCACCGGACAGCCCCCGGAGCGCATCGCCGGCCTCGGTGTCGCCCGTTCCTTCCAGGTCACCAGCCTCTTTCCGCAGATGACAGCCCGCGAGCACGTCGAGCTCGCCCTCCAGTCGGGCACCGGTCTCGGCCGCCGGTTCTGGCGCACGGACAAACTGATGCGCCGCTTCTCCGGCCGGGCCCTCGAACTCCTCGGCGACGTCGGACTCGAGCACCTCGCCGACCGGCCCGCCGGAAACCTTCCGTACGGGCAGAAGCGCGCGCTGGAACTGGCACTCGCCCTCGCCCTGGACCCGGCGCTGCTGCTGCTCGACGAGCCGACGGCCGGCATGGGCCTGGAGGACGTCGACCGCACCGTGGCCCTCGTCGACAGGATCCGCGAGGGACGCACCGTGGTGATGGTCGAGCACAACATGAGCGTCGTCGGCTCGCTCGCCGACACCGTCACGGTCCTGCAGTGCGGCGAAGTGCTCGTGGAGGGCCCTTACGACCGGGTCAGGACCGATCCACGGGTCGTCGAGGCGTACCTGGGGGCCGACGTTGCTTGAGATCAAGGGCATCAGCGCCCGGTACGGCGAGGCCACGGCTCTGGACGAGGTGTCCCTGCAGGTCGGCGAAGGCGAGGTCGTCACCCTCGTCGGCCGCAACGGCGCGGGAAAGACCACCCTGCTGCGCTGCGCCATGGGGCTGCACCGCGAGATGACCGGCCGGGTTGCGCTGGCGGGCAGGGACATCACCGCAGCACCGCCGCATCGCAGGGCCCGGCTCGGCCTCGGGTACGTTCCCGACGACCGCGGCATCTACGCGGGCCTGTCCGTCGAGGAGAACCTGACCCTGCCGCCGGCCTCACCGGGCTCTGCGTGGCCACTGCCCCGGATCTACGAGGCCTTCCCGGTGCTCGCCGCGCGCCGCCGCTTCCCCGGCGGCAAGCTCTCCGGCGGTGAACAGCAGATGCTCGCCCTCGCCCGGGTCCTGCGCGCCGGCGCGCGTGTGCTGCTGTGCGACGAGCCGACCGAGGGCCTTGCCCCGGTCATCGTGCAGCAGATCGGCGAGATTCTGCGCGGGGCCAAGGAGTACGGGGTGTCGGTGCTGCTCGTGGAGCAGAATCTGCGCTTCGCCGCGACCATCGCCGACCGCCACTACCTCCTCGCGCAGGGCCGGATCGTCGAGGCGCTGAACAACGCCGACGTACGGCAACGCGAGGGCGAACTCCTCGCCTATCTCGGACTGTGACACCCCGTCACCTCCGCTCATTCGGGACGTACGCATCAGGAGGAAGCAATGAAGCACAGGCTGTCGACGGTCGTGGCCGCGGCCGCGGTGGGGGCACTGCTTGCGGGCTGCGGGGGCGGCGGACCGAGCTCGGGCGGCGGGAAGGTCAGCGACGACAAGATCGTGCTCGGTGTGCTCACCGACCTGTCCGGCGTCTACGCGGACATCGCGGGACCGAACTCGGTGCAGGCCGTGCAGATGGCCGTCGACGACTTCAAGAAGAAGTACGGCGACAAGGCGATCACCCAGAACATCGAGGTCATCAAGGCCGACCACCAGAACAAGCCGGAGATCGCCAACACCCAGGCTCGGGAGATGTACGACCGCAAGAAGGCCGACGCGATCTTCGACGTGCCGACCTCGTCGGCGGCCCTTGCGGTGCAGACCGTCGCCGGCCAGGCCAAGAAGCTGTACTTCAACACCGGCGCCGCCACCACGGAACTAGCGGGCAAGACCTGCAATCCGTACACCTATGAATGGGCCTACGACACCTACATGCTGGCGCACGGCACCGGCGCCGCGGTCACCGAAGCGGGAGGCAAGAACTGGTACACGATCTACCCGGACTACGCCTTCGGGCAGGACATGCAGCAGAAGTTCGAGACGGCCATCAAGGGCGCGGGCGGCAAGGTCGTCGCCAAGGACCCCACGCCGTTCCCCAGCGACAACTACTCCACCTTCCTGCTCAAGGCGCCGGGCCTGAAGCCGAAGCCGCAGGTGCTCGGGGCTCTGCAGGCGGGGGGTGACCTGGCCAACGTCGTCAAGCAGTACCAGCAGTTCAAACTGAAGGACAAGGGCATCGAGCTGGCCATCGGCCTGCTCTTCGACACCGATATCAAGGCCATCGGCGCGGACAAGCTTGCCGGAACAATGTTCACCACGGCCTGGTTCTGGAACGTCGACGCCAAGGCACAGGCCTGGGCCGACCGGTTCAAGGAGCGCACAGGACAGCGGCCCACCTTCGACCAGGCGGCCGACTACTCGGCGGCGACGCACTATCTGGAGGCCGCGCAGAAGGCGGGCAGCGACAAGGCGGCCGACGTCTCGAAGGAGCTGGACGGCACCAAGTTCAGCGACTTCTTCGCCCACAACGCCACCATCCGCGCCGAGGACCACCGGGTCGTCCACGACGCGTACCTGGCCAAGGTCAAGGACCCGGCCAAGGCGAGCGAGGCCGGTGACTACACCGAGCCGGTCAAGACCATCCCGGCCGCCGAGGCATTCGACCAGCCTTCGCCCGACTGCCATCTCAGCTGACCACCGGGGTCCGGCGGCCCGCACGACGGGCAGGCCGCCGGCCGAAGACGGGACCCACTCATGACCTCGTTTCTCCAACAGGCCTTCAACGGGCTGGTCAGCGGAAGCTTCTACGCCCTGCTCGCCCTCGGCCTCGCCGTCATCTTCGGCATGCTGCGCGTGGTGAACTTCGCCCACGGCGCGCTCTACATGCTCGGCGCGTTCGGCGCGGTCGCCCTCGCCGACAGCGCGGGGCTCGGCTTCTGGTGGGCGCTGCTGCTCGTGCCCCTCGCACTCGCCGTCGCCGGCACCCTCCTCGAACGGTTGCTGATCCGCCGTCTGACGGCCCTCGACCCGCTCTACAACTTCCTGCTCACCTTCGGCATCGCGCTGGTCTGCCAGGACCTGCTGCGCATGAAGTACGGCGCGCAGTCCCAGCCCTACGAGCGCGGTCCCTTCCCCGGCTCCATGGATCTGGGCCTGTTCGACTTCCCGCGCTACCAGGTGTTCGTACTCGTCGTCTCGGTCGCCCTCTGCCTGGCCGTGTGGCTGCTGCTCACCCGCACCCGGATCGGGACCATCGTGCGCGCGGCCACCGAACGCCCCGAACTCACCAGGGCGTTCGGCATCGACACGGGGCGCTGGGTCACGCCGGTCTTCGGCTTCGGCGTCGGGCTCGCGGCCCTGGCCGGCGTGCTCGCCGCACCCATGCGGGCGGTCAACTCCGGTATGGGCGGCGACCTGATCATCACGGTGTTCGCGGTCGTCGTCATCGGCGGCCTCGGCTCCGTCTTCGGCTCCGTGCTCGCCGGGTTCACCATCGGCATGCTCCAGGCCCTCGGCAACCTCTACGTCCCCGTCCTGTCGCAGACCTCGGTCTACCTGCTGATGGCCGTCGTGCTGCTGGTCCGGCCCGCCGGACTGTTCGGCAAGGAGGAACACGCATGATCCTCGGCCTCCTCGAGAAGCTGCACGGCCGCCCCGCCCTGATCCGGTGGGGTTTGCTCACCGCCGGGCTGCTCGTGGCCATCGGCCTGCCCTGGGGCCTGTATCCGCCGGTCGCCACGGACATCCTCTGCTGGGGCCTGTTCGCCGTCGCCTTCGATCTGCTGCTCGGTCACGCCGGGCTGCTGTCCTTCGGACACGCTGCGTTCTGGGGCAGCTCGGCGTACGTCAGCGGGCTGATCGCCATCCACAGCGGACTGCCGTTCTACGTCGCCGTGCTGGGCGGGGCGGCGGCCGCCGCGCTGCTCGCCCTGCCCATCGGGTTCTTCGCGGTCCGGCGCAGCGGCATCTACTTCGCCATGGTCACCCTGGCCTTCGCGCAGATGGTGTACTTCATCGCCAACCAGTGGGGCGATGTCACGGGCGGCGAGAACGGTCTGCAGGGAATTCCCCGCGACCTGCCGGGCGTCGACCTGTCGGACTCGTTCGTCTTCTACTACGCGGCCCTGCCGGTGGTGCTGCTCGGCCTCGCCGCGGCCTGGCGGATCGTGCACTCCCCGTTCGGCCGGGTGATCGCCGCCGTGCGCGACAACTCCGCCCGTGCCCGTGCCCTGGGCTATGCCGCCGACCGCTACAAGCTCGTCGTCTTCACCGTCTCCGCGTTCCTGTCCGGCCTCGCGGGCGGGCTGTACGCGGTCAACCACGGTTTCGCCTCACTGCAGGAGGTGTACTGGACGACGTCGGGCAAGGTCGTCGTCATGACAGTCCTCGGCGGCATCGGCACCCTGTGGGGAAGCCTGCTGGGGGCGGGCGCCATCGTCCGCCTGGAGGACTGGCTGTCCACGTCCGGATTCGAGGAGACCGGCCTGGTCACCGGCGGCGTCTTCATCGTCGTCGTCCTGCTCTTCCGCCGAGGAGTGTGGGGCACACTCACGCACACGCTGCGCTCCCGTAGGCAGTCCCCGGCCCTCGACCGGGAACCACACCTGGAGCACGACCACGACGACTCGTCGCAACCGGTGTCGTCGTAGATCTGTGCAGACGGAGCCGGGGCGGCGAGCATCGCAGGCGGGAACGCGTACCGGAACACTCAGGAGGCATCCGTGGACTCGACGACCACACACAGTCGGGCCGATGCGGAGCCTGCGGCGCGTCTGCTGCGCCTGCTGCGCGAAGACGCCGCGCAGAGTGAGTACGACGCACTCCTCGACCGATGCCCTTCCGAGGACCGGCCCCGGCTCGCCCTGCTCGTCGACGACGCCCTGCAGGTACGGGCGCGCTTGGAGGAGCGTCGCCGCCGGGAGGCCGAGCTTGCCGCGCTCTACGAGACAGCGGGGGACTTGTCCTCACTGCGTGACCTGGAGGCCGTGCTCCAGGCCATCGTCCGCCGGGCTCGCAGCCTGCTCGGCACCGACGTGGCCTACCTGATGCTCAACGACGCTCAACGCGGCGACACCTATATGCGGGTGACCGACGGGATACGCACCGACGCGTTCAAGCAGGCACGGCTGGCCATGGGCGCAGGCCTCGGCGGTCTTGTGGCCAAGACGGCGGTTCCGTACAACACCTCCGACTACTTCGCCGACCTGCGCTTCGAGCACTGCATCGACGACGTCGTGGGCGGCGAGGGGCTGATCTCCATCGAGGGAGTGCCTCTCAAACTCGGTGAGAACGTCATTGGCGTCCTGTTCGCCGCCAACCGCCGGGTCCGCCCCTTCTCCGAGCACGAAGTGGCCCTGCTCGTCTCGCTCGCCAACCACGCCGCCATCGCCATCGAGAACGCGACCCTCTTCCAAGACGTACGCAGAGCAGTCGACGAACTCACCGAAGCCAACGGCGTCATCCGCGCCCACAGCGAATCCATCGAACGCGCCGCCGCCCTGCACGAGCGGCTCACCACCATCGTTCTCGACGGCGGTGGGATGGCCGACGTGGCGCAGACCCTCGCCGAAGTCCTCGGCGGGAGCATCCTCGTCCTGGACCCTCGCGGTCGCACCATGGCCGCCGCCGGTGACGACCCTCTCGTCGAACAGGCCCGCACCGAAGGAGCGCTCCCGGATCCGTGCCCCGCCGCCCATGCGGTCCGAGACGCCCGGGTGCTGAGCACGGACGCCCGCCGCACCCGCCGTATCCCGGCAGGAGCCGACGGATCCGCTGCCTGCGCCACTCCCATCGTGGCCGGCAGCGAACTCCTGGGCGTTCTGCTGCTCGTCCGCGACCACCTGGACGCCTCAGGAGTACGTTCTCTCGAGCGTGCCGCGCTCGTCACCGCGCTGATGCTGCTCAGCGAACGCACCGTCGCCGAGGCCGAGCACCGGCTGCGCGGCGAGATCCTTGAGGACCTGCTCGGCTCCCCGCACCGGGACCCGGAAGGCCTGCGGCGCCGGGCCACCCTGGTGGGCCTCGACCTCCATCGCCCGCACACGGTGTTCGCCGCGCGCTGCCGTGACAGCGCCCATCGGCGACGCATCGCCGATGCCGCGGCTTCGTACGCCGCCCATGCCCGGGGTCTCGCGGGCGAATACCGGGGCGACACCGTCGTCCTCCTGCCACAGGATCCGGACCCCGACGAGGCCGCCCGCACCCTGGCCGACCACTTGTCGCGGGTCGTGGACAACCTGGTCACTGTCGGCGCCGCGACGGCCGCGCCCGGCATCGACGCCATCGTCGAGGCACACCACGACGCGGCCCGCTGCCTGGACGTCCTGCTCGCGCTCGACCGCGACGGAGAAGGAGCGTCCCCCGGCGAACTGGGCGTCTACGGGCTGCTGTTCCATCAGGCGGGCCGTGAGGAGCTGCACCGCTTCGTGCGCCGTACCATCGGTCCCGTCCTCGACTACGACACCCAGCGCGGCGGCGAGCTCACCCGCACCCTGCTCGCCTTCTTCGCCTGCGACACCGGGCTGGGCCGCACCGCCGCCGAGCTCTACATCCACGTCAACACGCTCTACCAGCGCATCGACCGCATCACCTCGCTGCTCGGCCCGCAGTGGCGCCACGGTGACCAGGTGCTGCAGGTGCATCTCGCCCTCAAGGTCCACATGGTCCTGTCCGCCGCGTGATCACCGGCCGGCGCGCAGAAGAAACGATGCCGCCCGCGCACTCGTGGTTTGCCGGCAACAAGGTTGCGGCCCCCCGGAGCTGATCCGAGGGGCCGCAGTCGTGCGTTTCGTGTTCTTTGCACTCGTCCGGGGAACGGACGGGGAATCGCCTTCCCTGGTGTGACGTCAGTTCGAGCAGGGAGCGTCCCGATCGGGCCCGCGGGTGACGGGCGGGCCGGGCAGCAGGGGTCAGGGCTGGACGGGCTTTCCGCGGCCCCAGGCCCAGGCGAGGCGGTCGGCGCCGGACTGGTTGGTGGTGGCGAGCCACGGGCGGGCGGGGTCGCCGGTGAGGGTCTGCAGGGAGTACGTGTCGTCGGTGCGCAGGCCGGGCCAGTAGACGGAGCCCATCTTCAGCCGGCGGAAGGTGTCGGTGACGGCCTGGACGTAGTTGACGTAGTTGTTGGAGGCGTCCGGCTTGTTGTAGTCGAGGCCGGTGGTCATCGGGGCGCCGAACTCGTCGGCGACGGTACGGCCCGCGCAGTCACCGATGCGCTCCTTGAGGTCGGACACCCACTGGTCGTAGGTGGCGTAGTCCTTCCAGAACCCGTAGTGGTGCAGGGAGAGGTAGGTGCCCTTCAGGCGCGGGTCGGCGCAGACGGAGGTGACGTGGTCGTTGTAGCCGGCGCCGCTGACGAACACCCGGTCGCGCGGGACGGAGGGGTAGGTGGCCAGCCACTTCGCGGCGATGTCGGCCCACTCGGTGTCGGTGTAGCCGTGGGGCTCGTTCATCGGCTCGAAGTAGACCTGCTTGTCGTTCCTGTAGGTCTTGACCACGGTGTTCCACATGGGCCAGAAGGTGGCGGGGTCGTCGATGAAGCCGTCCTTGCGGGCGCCCGTGCCCTCCCAGTAGGAGACGATGACCTTGAAGCCCTTGTCCGACGCGGCGTCGATGACCCCGCGGTAGGACTTCCAGTAAGAGCCGTTGACCGTGTACGGGTTGATGGGCAGCCGGACGGTGTTGGCGCCGAGGTTCGCGCGGAACGCCGAGATGATCCGGCTCGCCTTGGCGTAGGTCCGGGCGTAGCTGTCGGAGGTCGACAGGCCGGACAGTACGACGGGGTCGTCGGCGAAGTTGTCACGCGGGTCGGCCCAGTTCACGCCCTTGAACTGGGTCGTGTCCTTGCTCGGTGCGGCGTGGACGGGGCCTCCGGCGACGGCCGTGCCGCTGGTCGCGGCGATGGCCGTGCCACTGGTGCCGGCGATCAGGAGCGCCACGAAGGCGGCTCGCAGGCGGGGCGTGAGGCGGGTTCTGGCGGGGGTGTTGCGCATCGACTTGCCCTTTCAGGTGACTGCGGCTCAGCGCCCGGCGGAGCCTGCGCGGGGCTGGGCGGCCGTCGGAAGGTTCGCCGGGCCGGACGGGACGCGGGGGCGTCGGCTCGCCGTCGTGGGCCCGGTGACGACCGGTGCTGTAGCGGTGGTGCGGTGGTGCTTCGCCGGTGGTGCTTCACCGGTGTGGGGAAGGGTGTGGGGGGAGCGCGGGGCGGTCCTGTCGCCCGCGCGGGTGGGCCTCGGCGTACTCAAGGCAGGTGCGGGGCGCGGTTCTTGCGCCGTCTCGACCTCGACGGTCTCCAGACGCCGTGAAACCTCGCCTGCGGCGCTGAACCCATCCGTCCGCTCCTCCCTGATCCACCGACCGGAACGCTGTGTTTACGTAAACATCGGCCGGCACGGCGAGGCCTGATCTCATGGCCGGGGCTGGGTCGGTGGCGATGTTTACGTAAACATGGCGGCGCCGGAATCGTGGCACCCGGGACAGTGATCGTCAAGGTTTCCCGCACGTAACGTCGTTGGGCTCCTGTGGTGGATTCCCGGCACCGGGGCGAGAGGAGTGAGTGGTGGTGAAGTGACGGAACCGGGCGTCAGTCCAGGTCGTCGGGCGTGTGGAGGTGGGCGAGTACCTCCTCCGGGGGGAGGTCGAAGCGGTCCTTGTCGGCGGTCCAGTGGCGCAGAACCGTGGCGCTGGCCTCGGCCAGGGCGGGCGGGAGGCCCGTGGAGCGTAGGGCGGCGGCGATCTCCTCCATCTCGGGGGCCCAGCGCCAGGCGCGGGCCGCGATGCTGGGCAGATAGTCCACCTCGGCGAGAATCCTGGAGGTGATCGACTCGGCCTCCAGAGTCAGTTCGGCATCCACTCCGTGACGCGTGGCGAGCGCGTGGGAGACGGCTGCCAGTACGCGGGCGGACTTCTGGAAGGAGGCGAAGGCCATCTTCAGTGCCGACGCGGCACCGACCCCGGCGTCGAGCGGTCGGGCGAGTACGGCGGTGCCCTCGAACACCGTGGCCACCCGGCCGACAGCCTTCGGGTCGCCGCTCAGGTAGAGCCGCGGGGCGCTGTCCGCTCCGGGAGGAGCGCCGATGATCGAGCCGTCGACCATGACGATGCCGCGGTCGCGGCAGGCTCCGTCGATACGGAGGGCGCGTTCGGGGCTGATGGCGTTCGCCTCCACGTAGATGCCGCGGAAGGCGTGCCCGAGGATCTCGTGCGCGACGTCCTCCGCCGCGTGCGGTGGACAGATCGACAGGACCAAGTCGCTGACGGCCAAGGCGGACCCGAGCGACTCGGCCGACTCCAGGCCGGCCTTCCGGGCCCGCTCGACGCTGGCGGAGCCGCGGCCGGTGGGGACGTGGAGCACTCGGGCCCCGGCGCGGCGTGCCTGGGCGCCGACCTCCGCGCCCATGGCGCCTGGGTGCAGGAGTGTCACGGTCGTCATGAACGGTCCTCGTGGAGTCGGGAGGGACGGATGAGGGGGAGGCGGGTGAGGCGGGCGAGGGGGAGACGGATGAGGGGGAGGCGGGCGACGGGAGAGAGAGTTTCACGTTACGAGGAAGATCCGCCGGGCGCGGGGTGTCGCGGCGCGACCCCGCTCCGTGGCCGTCGCTCCCTCCTGACCCGTCATTCAGCTGATGGCGCGGCACATCACGACATACGTAACCCTCTCGTGGCCCAAGCATCATTCACGCGTTCCCCTTTGGGGGGCCGGCGTTCGCTGTGTTTTAGCTGTGGGACGTTTACGCTTTACCGTCCTTTGGGCGTTGGATCCCCACTGCGCAGCCGGTCGTCATCAGGGTGTGCGCACCTTCTGTCCCCCCCCCCGCGTACGCAGCACTTCTCCTATACCTGCGAGGGTCAAAGAGCCATGCGAGCGTTACTCACCACCAAGACCGCCAGGCGCGCACTGCGTCCGATTGCCGACCTCATCGATCAGCGCATCGAACGCCAGATCCGCCGCTCCATCGGGGACGGATCCGAAGGCGGACTCCAGCGTGAGCTGGCGACACTGCGCAATCGTCAGCGCCCCCTCGAACTGCTGATCGACGGGACGGGGCGCGGCGTGTCGCGCATGCCGGCCCAGGTCCATCTCGACCGCGCCATCGAGGAGTTGGCGCAGGTGAGCGGGGACAGGGGCGGTGCCGAGCGGAACATCGCCCAGGCGTTCCGGCTGCTCATCGCTCTGGAGGCGCTCGGGGTCGGCCGGATCGCCGGCGGCACCATGAACATCTGCGGCAAGCTCTCCGCCGTCCCGCTGCTCGACCCGCCGAACGACGAGATCCTCGAAATCGGCACCCTGTACGGGATGTTCGGCGCGGCCCTGATCCGGATGATGGAGCGCGCGGGCCGCGACCCGCGTCTGACGATCGTCGACCCGCTCGCGGGCCTCCAGTTGCAGCCCGGTACCACCGAGGGGGCCGACCCGACGGGCACTCCCGTGCGCGGCGCCGCGGTGCGCGCCAATCTGGCCCTGGTCGGCGCGGCCGGTGCGGCGGCCCGCGTCCAGCAGGGCTTCTCCGAGGACCCCGAGGTGCGCGCCCTGGTCTCCGACCGTTCCTACGGGGTGATCATCGTCGACGGTGACCACTCCGCCTCCGGTGTCGCCTCGGACCTGGAGTGGGCCGAGCGGATCGTCGCACCCGGCGGGATCGTCGTACTCGACGACTTCGGACACCCCAAGTGGCCCGGTATCAAGGAAGCCTTCGACAAGCACGTGGCGACCGACACGCGGCTGACGTTCCTCGGCCAGGTGGCGAACTCGGGGTATCTGCGCGCGAGTGCGTAGAGAGGCGTTGCAGGGGGTCTGCCCATCGGCTCCGACTCGTGATAGAAGCGGCGGAAGGGGATTGTCGGATACTGAGAATGGGGTTCTGGAATGAAGGCTGTGGTGGTCGGGGCGTCGAGTGGACTGGGCCGGTGCATAGGGGTCGACCTGGGGCGCCGCGGCGACCAGGTCGCCCTGCTGGCACGCCGGCGCGACCGGCTGGTCGACGCGGCGAAGGAGGCGGGCCCGGACGCGCTCGCCGTCGCCTGTGACGTGACCGACGAGTCGTCCTGCCGGGCGGCGATCGAGGAGGCCGCCGCCGGGCTGGGCGGCATCGACGCCCTCGTCTACGCCACCGGCATCGGCCCTCTCGCCCCGGTCGAGAAACTCGACGCCGACGCCTGGCGCCGCGCCATGGACACCAATGTGATCGGCGCGGCGCTGGTCACGAGCGCCGCGCTCCCGCATCTGACGAAGTCGGGCGGGGTCGCCGCCTATCTGTCCTCCGTCGGCGGCTCGCTCACGCCGTCCTGGCCCGGGTTCGCCGCCTATCACGTGAGCAAGGCGGCCCTGGAGAAGCTCGTCGAGGCCTTCCGCGTCGAGCACCCGAGCGTGGGCTTCACCCGGTTCGTGGTCGGGGACTGCGCGGGCGGGGAAGGGGACTCCAGGACCGGGTTCAACGACGGCTGGGACAGGGAGTACGCGGCGCAGGTCTACCCGGTCTGGCGGCAGCGCGGCTATCTGACGGGTTCCCTGCTCGACGTGGACGAGTTCCTCCGTGTCCTCGACGTCGTACTGCGCTGCGGCGGCACCATCCCCGAGGTGACCGTGACACCGCGCCCGCCCTTCCAGGCGTCCCAGGCCTGATCCAATGGACAGGCCCTAACGGCCCAGCGCCGCGCCCCCGTTGATGTGCAGCAGCTGCCCCGTCAGGCAGGCCGCCTCCGGTGACGCCACGTACCGGACGGCGGCGGCGATCTCGGAGGGGTGACCCGGCCGCCCGGTCAGGGTCTGGCCGACCCGGGAGGCGACGAACTCCGGCGTCGCGCGGGCGCCGAAGAACTCCGTGTCGGCGACGAAACCGGGGGCGACCGCGTTCACGGTGATGCCCTCGGGGCCGACGCGCTGCGCGAGGGCGTAGGTGTACGTGTTGACCCAGGCCTTGGAGCCGCCGTACGAGCCGGGCCCGCGCAGCGAGGCGATGGAGGAGAGCTGCACGATACGGCCGCCGGGGCGGCGCATGTGGGGGAGCAGGGCCTCGGTGAGCAGGACCGCGGTCAGTACGTTGGCGTCGAAGTTGTCGCGGTAGCTGTCCGCGATGGAGGCGAGCGTGCCGTCGGGTTCGCGGGCCGCGTTGCCGCCCGCGTTGGCCACCAGCACGTCCACCGGGGTCTCGTCCGCCGTGATGAACTCCCTCACCCGGCCCACCTGTTCGGGGTCGGCGAGGTCCGCCGCGCACCAGCTCGCCGTCGACTCGCCGTACTGGCGGTCAAGGGTGTCGGCCGCCTTGCGCAGGACGTCCTCTCGGCGGCCCAGGAGCACCACCCGGTCCCCGTCCGCGGCGAACGCCTCCGCCGTCGCCAGGCCGATCCCGGTACCGCCGCCGGACACCACCACACGTCGCTGAGTCATGGCCATCCCGTCCTCGGATGTGAATATCGGTCATGTGGGCGTACGGGCTGCGACGCTACGGAGGCCCTGGGGGGACGTCAAGTGAGTTGTGGGCGCGGCTCACAGGGGCTCTCAGGGCTCACAGGGGCGACCGCCAGGTGACCGTCGTACCCGAGCCGCCGCCTTCCGAGCCGCCGCCCTCCGCACGGCCGTTGCCCGTGTCGCCGTCGTCGAAGACCGTCAGGCGGACCCCGGGGCGTCCGTCGGGGAGGGGCGCCGTCGCGTCGACCGCGATCTCGACGCGGGAGACACCGGCGCGGCGGGAGGCGGCGGCCAGGGCTCGGCGCAGCGCGGTGAGCAGCCGGCCGGCGACGGGCTCCACGAGAAGGTTCTCCACCGCGCCGGTGAACCGGGTGGACGGCTGGAGACCCAGCACCGCGGCCGCGCCCGCCGCCTCGCGCAGGACCTTGCCGCGGAAGGTGGTGGGGGCGTCGGCCGGCGGCTGCTGGAGCGCGAAGATCGCCGTGCGGACGTCCTGGACGGTGGACTGGAGTTCGTCGACGGCACGGCCGAGGATCGCGTGAGCGTCGTCGTCCGCGCCGGCGCTCCTGCGTTGCGTGGATTCCAGCATCATGCCGGTCGCGAACAGCCGTTGGACGACGAGGTCGTGCAGGTCGCGGGCGATCCGGTCGCGGTCCTCGTAGACCGCGAGCCGCTCCCTGCTGTGCTGGGCCTCGGCGTGGACCAGCGCCAGCGCGGCCTGTGAGGCGAACTGGGTGGCGAGCAGCCGCTCCACCGCGGTGTACGGACGGCCGCCGCGCCGGCGGGGGAGGGCGAGCGTGCCGATGAGACGGCCGCCCGCCTGGAGCGGCAGCATCATGCTCGGCCCGAACCGGTGCCGTACATCCGTGGTCATCCGCGGGTCGGTCGCCGAGTCGTCGATGAACACCGGTTCGCCGCCGAGGAGTTGTTCGAGGACGGGGCTGCCCGGCTCGATCACGGCGCCGACGATGTCGGAGGGGCCGTCGGGCGTGGACGCGGTCACGGCCTCCATGCCGCCGTCCTCGGTGGGCCGCAGGATGACGCCGGCCTCGGCCTTGGCGAGACGCCGGGCCCGTTCGGCGACCGTCATCAGCGCGTCGGCGGCGCTCTCGCCGCTGAGCAGCGCGGTGGTGACGGCCGCCGCGCCCTCGATCCAGCGCTCGCGCTGTCGCGCCGTCTCGTACAGCCGGGCGTTGCCGATCGCGATGCCGGCCTGGGTCGCCAGGACCCGTACGAGTTGCTCGTCCTCGTCCGTGAACGGGGCGTCGCGCTTCCCGGTCAGGCGCAGGTCGCCGAACACCTCGTCGTCGACGTGGATGGGCACGACCAGCTCCGACGGCACGACCAGCTCCGACGGCTCCGACGGCTCGGGCGGCTCCGACGGCTCGGGCGGCTCGGGCGGCTCCGACGGCTCCGACGGCTCGGGCGGCTCGGGCGGCCGGGGAGGACCGGCGAGATCGGGGCGTTCCGCCGTACGGATCTCCTTGAGCCCGTCCCGTGCCGGATCGGTCATGTCCAGCGCCGCGTACGGGGCGTCCGTGAGCTCGGCGGCGGCGTCCACGATGTGCTGGAGCGTGGCCCGCAGTTCGAGGTCGGTGCCGACGCTGAGGACGGCTTCCAGGAGCGACGGCAGGCGGGGGACCGGATCGTGCATACCGGGGACCTTCCGGGGCCCGGCCGTCAGAGCGCCAGCGGGTCCAGGGTCAGCGGCTCGATCTTGCCCTCCAGCATGTAGCCCAGGCCCTGCACCGCGCACACGTCCGGACGCTCGGCGATGTGCACCGGCATGCCCGTCGCCTGCCGCAGCATCTGGTCCAGGCCCGGCAGCAGCGCGCTGCCGCCGACCATCATGATGCCGCGGTCGGCGAGGTCGGCCACCAGGTCGGGCGGGCAGGCCCGCAGCACCTTCCCGATCCCGTCCAGTACGGCGGTCAGCAGGGTCTGGATGGCGTCGCGTACGGCGGCGGTGTCGACCTGTACGGAACGGGCGAGGCCGGTCGCCACGTCCCGCCCGTGGATCTCCGTGGACGTCGGGCCGTGCGGGGTGAGGCCGTTGCCGGAGAGGGCGAGCTGCAGAGGCCGTACCGACTGCGAAGGAAGCATCAGCTCGTGCTGGTGGCGCAGGTGCTGCACGATCGCGCGGTCGACGGCCTCGCCGCCCACCGGAATGCGCTCGGCGGTCACGATGGACCCCAGGGACAGCACGGCGACCTGGGTGGCGGCCGCCCCGCACACCATGATCATGGTGGCTTCCGGCCGTTCGACGGGCAGCCCGCACCCGACGGCGGCGGCGATCAGCGTGTCGACCAGTTCGACCCGCCGCGCCCCCAGCCCGACCAGCGTCTCGATCGCGGCGCGCTGCGCCAGCGGGTCCGCGTCGTGCGGGGTGCAGGCCGCGGCGCGCAGCCGGGGCTTGCGGCGCAGGGCGCGGCGCACCTTGTCGCCGAGCAGCTGGCGCAGCATGCGCTGGGCCATCTCGATGTCGACGACCGTGCCGCCGGACACCGGCCGCATGACGCGGATGTAGTCGGGGGTACGGCCCGTCATCCTCTCCGCGAACTCGCCGACCGCGATCAGGGCACCGTTCCTGGTGTTGATCGCGGCGACACTCGGCTGATCGACGACCAGCCCCGCGCCCTTCACGTACACCCGGGTCCGGGCCGCGCCCAGGTCGACGGCGAAGTGGCAGCGGCGCAACCGCTCGAGGCTGGCGGTCATGGCAGGTCCTCCCGAGAGCAGACCGTGGGGGCTCCGCCGGATGGCGGTCCTTAATCGCATCGTGGACGGGCGCCGGACCAGGCGCCTTTTGTGGGGGGCCGGGCGGGGTGCCGCTGGATGGGTGGTCCTGTCCGGATGCCGTACGAGTGGTCCTGTCCGGATGGGTGGTCCAGCCCGGATGGGTGATCCCGACGCCCTGGCGGAAACCCGCCAGGGCAGTTTCTCGCCAGGTTCCGTCAACTCCCGCGCACCACCGGCCCCCCGAAACTCTTCGCAGCACCGGAGCCACCATGTGCCGACGAGGAGAGGTCATCGATGACCAGAGGACCAGTCAGACGGGGGGCGGCTCTGCTGTCCGCCGGGCTCGTGCTCGCCGTACTGCCCACGGGGCGGGCGGGCGCGGCCGAGGCAGCCGCCCCGGCCCCGACGCGAACCGCCTCCGTCACCCACACCGTCACTCTCGTCACCGGCGACAAGGTGACCGTCACCGACCTCGGCGCCGGAAAGAAGACGGTCACGGTCGAGCGGCCACGGGAGGCCACGGGGGCGGTCCGCACCCAGGTGACGAACGGCGCCGTGACCGTCGTACCGGACGAGGCGCTGCCCTATCTGCGGGCGGGCACCCTCGACCGGCGGCTGTTCGACGTGAGCGAGCTGATACGGCAGGGGCTCTCCGACGGGAAGACGGCCGAGCTGCCGCTGATCGTGACGTACGGGAAGGGGGCGCGCGCGGCCGCTTTGCGCGGGGCCGAGCAGAAGCGCGCGCTGCCCAGTATCCGGGGCGCCGCCGTCTCCGCCGACAAGGGGCGCACCTTCTGGCAGTCCCTCACCCGGCAGGGCGGGACGGTCGACAAGGTCTGGCTCGACGGGCGCGTGCACGCCGACCTGGCCGAGAGCAACGCCCAGATCGGCACGCCGCAGGCCTGGGAGGCCGGGCTCACCGGGAAGGGCGTCACGGTCGCCGTGCTCGACACGGGGGTGGACGCCGACCATCCCGACCTGGCCGGACGGGTCTCCGTCAGCAAGAGCTTCATCGACGGGCAGGAAGTCGCCGACCGCAACGGGCACGGTACGCACACGACGTCCACGGTCGGCGGCAGCGGCGCCGCCTCCGACGGCAAGGAACGGGGTGTCGCGCCCGACGCGACGCTCGCCGTCGGCAAGGTCCTCAGCGACGAGGGCTCGGGCAGCGACTCGGAGATCATCGCGGGCATGGAGTGGGCCGCGCGGGACGTGCACGCCAAGGTGATCTCCATGAGCCTCGGCTCGACCGAGGCGAGTGACGGTACGGATCCCATGGCGCAGGCGGTGAACACGCTGTCCAAGGAGACCGGCGCCCTCTTCGTCGTCGCCGCGGGCAACACCGGCGCCCCCTCCTCCATCGGCTCGCCCGGCGCCGCCGACGCCGCGCTGACCGTCGGCGCGGTGGACTCCGCCGACCAGGCCGCCTACTTCACCAGCGCAGGACCGCGCTACGGCGACAACGCCCTCAAGCCCGACCTGTCCGCACCCGGCGTCGACATCCTCGCCGCCCGCTCCCAGCTCGTCGCCGGCAGTGGCTACTACACCTCCATGAGCGGTACGTCGATGGCGACGCCGCATGTCGCCGGTGTGGCCGCCCTGCTCGCCCAGGAGCACCCCGACTGGACCGGCGCCCAGCTCAAGGACGCCCTGATGTCGACGTCGAAGCAACTCGACGCGTCCGCCTATGTGCTGGGCTCGGGCCGGGTGAGCGTGCCGGACGCGGTCGACGCGAAGGTCACCGCCACCGGGAGCGCCGATCTCGGCTTCTACAGCTGGCCGTACGAGGCGAACCAGCCCGTCACGAAGACCGTCACCTACACCAACTCCTCCGACGCGGCGGTCGAGTTGAACCTCGGCGTACGGGGTGCCCCCGACGGGGTGGCCACCCTCGCCGACTCCACGCTCACCGTGCCCGCGCACGGCAGCACGTCGACGACCGTGACGGGCGACGGCTCGAAGGCGCCCGTGGGCGACACCTCCGGGCAGATCGTCGCCTCCGTCGGCGGCACGCCCGTCGCGCACACCGTGTTCGGGCTGGTCAAGGAGGAGGAGCGGTACACGCTCACCGTCCACGTCAAGGACCGCGCGGGCGAGCCGACCGCCGCCTATCTCGCGGTGCAGCAGCTCGCGGCGGGCGTGGACCCGTTCCCGGCCTCGGTCGACGACTCCGGCACCCTGAAACTCCGGCTCAGGCCGGGGACGTACAGCCTCACCTCCTTCCTCGACGTGCACGGCGGTCACGGCGCCGACTCGCTCGGGCTCGGCTTCCTCGCCGCGCCCGAGATCACCCTCGACCGGGACCGCGGGGTCACCCTCGACGGACGGCAGCTCCGGGAGATCCGGGCCGAGGTGGAGCGGCGGACCGAGACCCGGCAGCTGCTCATGGAGTACGACCGGAACGCGGGCGGCTCCGACCAGTTCGGCGCCGTCCAGGTGCCCGTGAAGTACGACAGCATCTTCGCCGCGCCGACCGCGAAGGTCACCCAGGGCACCTTCGAGTACCGGACCGTGTGGCGGCTGGGGAAGCCGTCGCTGGAGGTGAAGGGCGTCGGCGAGGCGGTCGCGCAGCCGGGCGCGACTCTGATCGAGGGGCGCCGCAAGCTGCCGCTGGTGGACGTCGGGGCCGGACCGTTCACCGGGGTGAGCGGCAAGGCCGTGCTCGCGACACTCGCCGACGGTGTGGAGCCCGCCGCCCTCGCTCAGGCGGCCCAGGACGCGGGCGCCGAGGCGCTGTTCGTCACCGACGGCGCGGCCGGGCGCCTCAACGCCTGGTTCGGCACGGACGACTACACCGACCGGCCGCTGCAGATCGCCACGGTGAACGCGGCGGACGCGGCACGGCTGCGGGCCGCCGGGCGTGTGGACATGACCGGGACGCGCAACACGCCGTACGTCTACGACCTCTCGGAAGGGCACGAGGGGGCCATTCCGCGCGGCGACCTGACGTACGAACCGGGCCCGCGTGAACTCGCCGTGCTGGGCACCAGGTTCCACGCGGTCAAGCCCGTCTCCGGCAGCGAGTTCCGCTACTCGGTCACCGACGCCTTCCCCGTCGGGATCGGCTTCCAGGAGCGGATCGACTACCCCGCCGAGCGGACCGACTACGTGTCCACGGGCACCGGACAGACGTGGATGGAGTCCGTGAACCTCGGGGCGGGCACGCTGGAGGAGCGCAGTGGGCTCGTCCACTACCGCGGGGGCTCGCACGCGACGCTGAACTGGTTCAAGCCGGTCTGGCACGCGTGGCTCGGCACCGGGCTCGGCTGGGGACAGGAGCGCGCGGGCAACCAGATCCAGTTCAACACACCCGGCTGGGGCGATTCCGGGCCCGACCACACGGGCTTCGGCGACGTGTGGAGCGACGACACCGGAATGACCCAGTTCACGTCCGTGTACCAGGACGGCACCCTGGTCGACCGGCGCAAGAGCTCCGGCGCGTACGTGTGGGACGCGCCCGCCGACGAGCACACCTACAAGGTCGTCACGGACACCACCCTCGACCCCGGCCGCTGGACCCTGTCCACCAAGGGCCACTCCGAGTGGACCCTCCGCTCGGCGGCCACGCCCGCGGACCGCTGGACGTTCCTGCCGCTCATCAACCTCGGCTACGACATCGACACCGACCTCGCGGGCGCGGTGCGCGGCGGCGGCCGGGTGCCGGTGGGGATCCACGCCGAGTACGTCAAGGGCGCGCCCGGCACCGGGACCATCGGGGGCGGGAAGCTGGAGGTGTCCTACGACGACGGGAAGTCGTGGCAGACGGTCCCGCTGTCGGGCGATGGCGGCGCGGCGTCCTGGAAGGGGACGTTGAGCGTGCCGCGCGGCGCGGAGTTCATCTCCCTGCGGGCCTCGGCACGGGACGACCGGGGCGGCTCGGTGAGCCAGGAGGTCATCCGGGCGGTGGCGGTACGGTAGCCCGCCTCCGTCCCCTGTGAACGGGCGGCGCCGGTTCCCCTTGGGAGGGGGGAGCCGGCGCCGCCGCTTGACTTCGGTTCAGTGCGCCGGGTGGCACGCTCAGCGCCCCGCGAACTCCACGATGGGCACGTTCAGCGCCCCGCTATCGCGCCGGGCGTGCGTCGACAAGCATGCGGCGCATTCCTGCACGGTTCATTTCGATCCGTGTACGCCGGTACGCGCCCCCGGGTCAGCGCCTCGGCAGGGTCAGCTCGAACCACACGGTTGCTCCACGATGCCCCGGACCACGCCCAGCTCGACCAAGTCCTGTGGCCGGATGTGGAGTTGGTCCGCCGTGGCGTGCACCTCGCTCGTCGGGCGCTTGAGGATCGCGGCCGCGAGCTCCGGCGCGATGACGGAGAAGTAACTGTCCGGCGTGGCCCAGGTGTTGCCGGGCGCGGCCAGCGCGAGCGCGCCGCCCGAGCCGCCCTCGCCGATCACCAGGGTGGTGACGGGCGTACGGGCGGTGGCCACCGCGGCGAACAGGTCAGCGATCGCCGAGCCCGCGCCCTGCCGCTCGGCCTGAGCGTCGTTGGCGGCGCCCGGGGTGTCCACCAGCGTCAGGACGGGGACGCCGAGCCGGCCGGCGAGCCGGATCAGCCGGGCGGCGGTGCGGTATCCGGCGGGGCGGGTCGCGGTCCCGCACTGGGCGGCGTACGCCACGGTCCGCCCCGCGGGTCCCGAACCGAACCCGCACAGCATGCCGTCGTCGCTGCCGCCGCAACGGTCGCCGCTGATCGCGGCGCGGCGCGAGAAGTAGGCGTCCAGGTAGGCGGCGGCCCGGGGGCGTTCGGGGGAGCGGGCGTGCCGGACGGCGTCCCAGCCGGTGGCGGGGAGGCCGGGGGCGCCGAGGGCGGGCGGCGGAGGGACGGGCTCGACCTCGACCTCGGACTTGGACTTGGACTTGGACGTGGACTTGGAGTCGGACTTGGACTTCGAGTCGGGCCCGGACTCTGCGTCGGGCTCGGACTTTGGCTCGGCCTCGCCCCCGGCTTCGGCCGCGGGTGCGCTCAGCAGGGCCAGCCACAGCGCCAGTGTCTCCCGCAGCTCCTCCTCCCGTACGACGGCGTCCACCGCGCCCGCCGCCACCTGGGCCTCGGCCGTGTACGCCGCCGGGTCCGCGCCGGGCGGGCGGACCCGGGAGCCGGCGAAGCCGACCTGGGAGCCGGGCAGCGCCAGGGTCACGTCGGCGCCCGCACCCAGCGTCGCCCAACCACCGCCCGTCGTCGGATCCCGCAGCACGGCGATCTGCGGCAGCCCCGCCTCCCTGGCGAGCGCCGACTGCCGTGCCACGCGCTGGAGCTGGGTGAGCGCGAGCATGCCCTCCTGCATCCGGCTGCCCCCCGTCGCGACGAGCGAGACGACCGGCAGGCGGTGCTCACGGGCGTGGGTGTAGGCCGCCTCGACGCGGTCGCCGGTGCGTTCGCCGAGCGAGCCGCCGAGGTAGCCGAACTCGAAGGCGATCAGTACGGCGCGGGTGCCACCGATGACCGCGGTGCCGCAGACGACGGACTCGTCCTCGCCGGTACGGGTGACGGCGCGGCGGCGCGAGTCGTCGTACCCCTGCCAGGACAACGGACCATCCGGCTTGAACACCCGCATGGGTACGGGCAGTTCACGAAAGTCGTCGCCGGCCAGGGCGATGGCCTCGCGGGCGGAGAAACGCTCAGTCATGCTTCGGGGCCTTTGTGACGGCGTCGGGGAGGGCTCGCTTGAGAATCTTGCCCATGTCGTTGCGCGGCAGCGACGTGAGGAAGCGCACGGTCCGCGGGCGTTTGTGCGGGGCGAGGCGGCGGGCCACATGGTCGGCCAACTCCTCGGCGGCGGGCGGGGCTTCGGGATCGGCGGGGACGATCCAGGCCACGATCCGCTCGCCCAGGTCCTCGTCGGGCTCACCGGTGACGGCGGCCTCGTGCACGGACGGATGCTCGAGCAGCGCGTTCTCGATCTCTCCGGCGCCGATCTTGTAGCCGCCGCTCTTGATCAGGTCGGTGGCCTTGCGGCCCACGATGCGTACCGAGCCGTCGGGGTCGACGACCGCCATGTCGCCGGTGCGGAACCAGCCGTCCTCGGTGAACGCGGCGGCGGTCGCGTCGGGCCGGTTCAGGTACTCGGTGAAGAGGTTCGGCCCCCGGACCTGGATCTCGCCGACGGTCTCGCCGTCATACGTGCCGGTGGGAGTGCCGTCGGCGTCGTACGAGGCGATCGTCGTCCCGTCCTCCTCGACGAGCCGCACGCCGACGCCGGGCAGCGGCACTCCGACGGTGCCGGGCCGGGGTTCCCCGTCCGCCCGCACGCTGGTGTTCATGAGGGTCTCGGTCATGCCGTACCGCTCGAGGACCCGGCGTCCGGTCGCGGCCGTGATCCGCTCGTGGTCGTGCACCGGCAGCGCGGCGGAACCGGACACGAGCAGCCGTGCCCCGCCGAGTGCCTCGGCCAGTTCGGTGTCCTCGACCAGCGCCTCGGCGAGCCGGTGGTACATGGTCGGCACCCCGAACAGCATCGTCGCGCCCGTGCCCAGCTCCCGCGCCACGCCCTCCGCGCTGAACCTGCCCAGATGCCGCACCGCCGCGCCGCGCCGCAGCGGGCCGAGGATGCCCAGGATCAGCCCGTGCACATGGAAGAGCGGCAGCCCGTGCACGAGCACGTCGTCGCCGGTCCACTGCCAGGCGTCGGCCAGCGCGTCCAGGGTCGAGGCGATGGCGCGTCGCGGGATGACGGCACCCTTGGGCGGGCCGGTGGTGCCGGAGGTGTAGACGATGAGGGCGGGGGCGGCGGGGTCGTCCGGTTCGGTGTCGGGGCGTGCGGGGATGCCGGGGCTTGGGCGGGTGTCCTGACCGGCGACTCCCACCTGGACGTCGACGCGCTCCAAGTCGCTCACAGGAGCGGGAAGCTCGACGCCCGGCTCGACCAGTACCAGCGACGGCGCGCTGTCGCCCAGAATGTGCCCCAGTTCGCCCTCCCCCGACTTGGGGTTGAGCGGCACGGCGGGCACCCCGGCGAGCAGCGCGGCGACGACCCCGACGGCGGTCTCCAGGGACGGCGTCGCCCACACGGCGACCCTCTCCCGGCCGTCGAGCCGCGCGGCCAGCTCACCCGCCGAGGCGGCGAGCTCCGCGTACGTCAGTGACCGGTCGCCGAAACGCAGGGCGGGCCGCCGTGCGGTCGAACCGCTGACCAGGGCGGGAAAGAGGGAGGACACGCGGGGTACTCCTTGCCGTAGGGACCTGCTGGCGGACGTACTGCCGATGACAGTCACCACCCTGTCTTTCGTGCAGGGTGCCCGGTCCTTCAGGGCCGGGGTGAATGCGGGCTCCCGCAGAGCGGGGCAGGGATGGACGAGTCGCCGTCAGGGTGATTCGTAGTCTCCATCCACGGACTTGAGGGCGATGTTAGTTGGTGGTGACGGCGAGTTGAGGGCCCCGTGGTCGGGGGTTGCCCTGGAAGGCAGGGCATGTCGGTCACTCGCACGGGTGATGTTGATCGATGACGTGCGCGGGAGGGGAACTGGGTGGCTAGGTTCGTGGCATGTAGCGGGAGCGATCGTTCTTGAATCGGGAACGATCGTTCGGAAAGCATGGCGCGGGCCCCGCAGGGGACCGTAGTCTCGGCCCACAGCGTGACAATTTGACGGATCAACTGCCGGGAGTGCATGGGTGAGTGCGTCGCTGCCTCCTCTTCGCGAGACACTCGCGCGTCTCGACGCGCACATCGCCGAGAAGGGCCTCGATCGCGGGGAGTTCCTCGACGTACGGGAGTTGTCGAGAAGAACGGCCCTGACCGAGGGAGAGGTCCGGGCGCTCCTCGACGGCGCGGGGGTGCTCGACGACAAGGTCGACGACCGCATCCGCGGACGCGTCCGCGTGCTGTACGAGGCGTATCTCGACGAGAGCGGGAAGCGGCCCGCCGATGTGTGCCGGGACGTCGCCGGGCGGCTCGGGATCAGTGACAAATGGGCCCGCAGTCTGCTCAACGGCGACAAGATGCCGAACGTGCCCGACCTCACCCGGCTCGCGGAGTTCTTCCGGATCGAGGAGGGCACGAAGTTCTTCACCGATCCGGCCCCCGTCGTCCTGAACGGCGCACTTCAGCGTGTCGTCGGTGAGCTGGCGGGCGGCGTCGAGGACGGGCCGCTGCTCAGGTTCACGCTCAAGCACGGAGTCGTCACCCTCGCCCTGCGGGGCCGGCGGCTGACGCCCCGCAAGCAGGAGGCGCTCGCGCTCATGCTCGAGGGTCTGCTGAGCGGCGAGAGCGAGGAGGTGGATCGATGAGGCCTTTCCACACCGTGTGGAAGCGCGCCGCCGCTCTCCTCTCCCGCCGGGCCGACTCCGAGATGCGCGGCCTCGCCGTCGAACTCACCCGCGCGCTGAAGAAGCGACTCGACGCGCCCGTGGACGTACGGGAGTTGGCCGAAGCCCTCTGCCAGGAGATGAGCCGGCGCCGCGACGACCGCCCCATCCAGCTCCGCTTCGAGCGCTTCCCCGACGAGATCGAAGTCACGGGTCTGTGGATGGAGTTCCACGAATTCGACCTCGTCATCGTCGAGGAACGGGCGGAGACGGTGCAGCAACTCGTCATCCTTGGACATGAGTTGTGGCACATGATGGCGGGGCACTCCCACTCCCACCACCACTACGCGGGTGCGGCGGCCGCCGCCGGCGCGCTGTCGGACGACCCCGGCTGGCAGGAGATCGCGCTCACCGTCGCCGCCCGCAACGGCTCGCACGAGGCCGACGAGGCCGAGGCGGAGGACTTCGGCCTGCACCTCGCCAGCGTCTTCCGCTCCTGGGTGACCGGCCCGCGGACGAAGAGCCCCGTCGACCCGGTCGGACAGGCCATCCAGGCCTCCCTGGGCTACCGCGGACCCCAGGACTGACCGGCGATGAATCCTTCCCGCTTCTTCGCCGGGCTCTACATCTCCTTCTGGATCCCGACGGCCGTCCTCACCGCCGCGCTGGCGATCAAACTGCCCAGCATCGTCAAGCTGTGGAAGGACCCGCTGCTGCGTGCCGTCGGCGGCCTGCTCGTCCTCGCCTGCGGCGTCTTCGTCTTCGCGGCACCGGCGACCATCGCCTGGACCAATGGCGTCACCGGCGTACCGAACATCGCGGCCCCGCTGGTCTACAGCCTCATCACCGCGTTCTGCGGCGCCTGCCTGCTCATGATCACCGCCTGGCGCAACGGCATCTCCGACCGCTCCGGCGCCACCCGCCGCGCCACCCGCTGGGTGGTCACCGTCTACGCGAGCGTGATCGTCGCGCTGTGGGTGCTGTTCGCGCTCGCCGACGTTCCCGTCGAGCGGATACGGGACCTCGACACGTACTACGCCAACACCCCTTTCATGCGCGAAGAGATCGTGCTCTACCTGCTCGCGCACACCGCGGCCGCCCTGATCACGTCCAAGCTGATCTGGAACTGGATCCGCACCGGCGGACTCGACGTCTGGCTGCGCGGCGGTCTGAAGTTCCTCGGCGTCGGCTACGCGATGAACCTGCTCTACGACGGTTCCAAGTTCTCCGCCGTCGTCGCCCGCTGGACCGGCCACGATCTCGACTGGCTCAGCACCGGGCTCGCCCCGCCGGTCGCCTCCCTCTCCGCCATCCTCATCGCGGTCGGCTTCATCCTTCCGCACACCGGCCAGTATCTGCACCGCCGGGTCCGCACCCGGCTCGGCCACTGGCACCTGCGCCCCCTGTACCGCCTGATGGGGACCGTCACGGGCGGCGGACGCGTCCCCTTCAGGCTCCGTGCCAGCCCCGAACTGCGCCTGACGCGCCGTGAGACGTTCATCCGGGACGCGCTGCTGCACCTGTCCCGGTTCATCGACGAGGACCTCCGGCGGAAGGCGTACGACGCCGCCCTCGGCCTCGGCTTCGAGGACGGCCGGGCGGGGGCCCTCGCCCACGCCGTGACCATCCAGGACGCCATCGCGACCAGGCAGCGCACCCGCCAGGACGACGACGCCGCCGCGTCCCTCGACACGCCGGACACGGAGAACCTGCTGGCGGAGATCGATGCCGTGTCCCGGGCGCTGCGCCACCCCGCCGACATCAGGGCGGTACGCGAGGCCGCGGCCGTCGCGGCGCAGAGCGTGCCCGCCTCACCCTGAGTCAGCCGAGCCCCTGACCCCGTCGGCCCCCACCACGTCCGCCACCACGCAGCTCACGTTGTCGGGCCCGCCGCCGTCGATCGCGGCTTCGACGAGGGACCGGACCGCCGCGTCGGGAGCCGAGGCCGAGCCCAGCAGCCGCCGGAGCTCCTCGTCCGCCACGACGGTGGAGAGCCCGTCCGAGCAGAGCAGATAGCGATCCCCGGGCAGGGCGTCGCACAACCGCAGATCGGGTACGACCGCGTCGGCGCCGCCTGTGAGTGCCTTCAGGAGCAGGGCGCGTTGGGGATGGACGGTGGCTTCCTCCGGAGTGAGCCGGCCCTCGTCGATCATCGACTGGACCGTGGTGTGGTCGTGCGTGATCCGGAACAGCTCGCCGTCGCGCAGCAGATAGGCGCGGGAGTCGCCGATGTGGACCAGTCCGAGCTGGGATCCGGTCCACACCATGGCGGTGAGGGTGGTGCCGTCGTCCTTGCCCGGCACGGCGTCCTGGACGGCCCGCGCCGCCCCCCGCACCGCGTCCTCCAGAAGGTTGAGGACGCTCCCGCCCGGAAGGGGTTCGCCGTCCAGGGACTTCAGGGCCTCCACGGCCGCCGTACTGGCGGGCCCGCCGCTCGTGCCGAAGCCGTCGGCCACGGCGAGGACGTGGGCGCCCGCGTGGGCCGTGTCCTGGTTGGCCGGGCGGACCAGACCGGTGTCGGAGAGCGCGGAGTACCGGAGTTCGAGCATGGTGGTGTCCTTCCTCGACGTGTGCGATGTGCACGAGAGGTGATCCACGAGGAACGCCACGAGCTCCCGCCGGCCGGCGGTCTCGGCCTCGACCCGCGCCCAGTAGGCACGGATCTCCCGCGCGGCGGACGCGCCGTCCAGAGTGCACACCTGGCGGATCCGGGCCAGCGGCATCCCGATCCGGCGCAGCCACGCCACCAGGCGCGCCCGCTCCAGCTGTGCGACCGCGTAGTACCGGTACCCGGTCTCCGGGTCGACCCGGGCGGGCCGCAGCAGCTCCAGCTCGTCGTAGAGCCGCAGCGCCTTCGGCGACAGCCGGCACGCCTTCGCGAACGCCCGGATCGTCAGCATCTCCATGCGCCCACCCGTGGTCGTGTCATGCCCGTCATGCGTTCCTCGTTCCGCCACCGATGCTGCGGCTTCACCGAAGGTGAAGGTCAAATGGGTTGCCGAAGTTCCCCCGGCGGTTGTTAGCCTCCCCGGGGATCAGCCGTTACGAGGATGGAGTCCGCTGTGGCCCGCACCGCCGCCGCCCGCGCCCGTATCGCACTCGCCACCTACCGGCCCGAGGAGGGCGCGGAGAGCCTGGACCGGGATCTGCCCGTGCTGAGGGCGGCCCTGGAGGACGCCGGGGCGGAGGCCGGCATCGGGTACTGGGACGATCCGGACGTCGACTGGGGGGCCTTCGACCTCGTGGTGATCCGGTCCACCTGGGACTACAGCTGGCGGGTGGCGGAGTTCGTGGCGTGGGCCGAGCGGTGCGGGAAGCTGACGCGGCTCGCGAACCCTGCGGCGGTGGTGCGGTGGAACACCGACAAGCGGTACGTCGGCGATCTCGCGGAGGCGGGGGTGCCCACCGTGCCGACCCGGTACCTCGCGCCGGGTGAGCCCGCGGAGTTTCCCGACGACCGCGAGTACGTCGTGAAGCCCACCTCCGGCGCGGGTGCGCGGCTCGCCGCCCGCTACCGTCCCGAGGAGCGGGAGACGGCCCTGCGACAGCTGGAGCGGATGCACGACCGGGGGCTGACCGCCATGGTCCAGCCCTACCTGACCAGCATCGACACCGCCGGTGAACGCGCCCTCCAGTTCTACGGCGGCCGCTTCCTGCACGCCAGCCGCAAGGCCGCCGTCCTCGAACCCGGCACGGCCTACGACGCGGACAAGGTCGCGCACCCCCGCCTGGAGCCCTGGCAGCCGACCCCGGCCGAACTCGCCGTCGCGGAGCGCGCGCTGGCGGCCGTACCGGAGCGGACGGACGGCTCGGAGCTGCTCTACGCCCGCGTCGACCTCGTCGACGGCGACGACGGGAACCCGAGCGTCATGGAGCTGGAGCTCGTCGAGCCGAACCTGTTTCTGTGGCTGCATCCGGGTTCGGTGCCTGTGGTCGCGGAGGCGATCGTCAAGGCTGCTGCCCTTTGACGCCGACCCGTTGCAGCAGCCCCCACGTGAACTCCGCCGCGCACTCCCGCGGCATCCCCGACGTGTCCGGGGCCGTGAACGCCAGCCCCCAGCGCGTCGGGGCCGTGCCCTCCAGAGGGCGGGCGGGGGCGAACGCGTGGGCGACCTCGTCGACCGTGCAGGACCAGGGGGTGAGGTCGTCGAGGGTTTCCAGCCGGGGGCTCGGGGCGCCCGGGGCGCGGACCAGCCACTCGTTCCAGGCGACGCCGTTCGGGGCGACGAGGACCTCGAAGCGGAGGTCGGGCCAGAGGGGGACGGGCCAGAGCAGGGCCTCGCAGGCCAGGTCGCCGATCCGGCGCGGGGTGACGGACTCCGGGGCGCCGAGGATCGAGCGGTAGCGGGAGGTCGCCGCCCGCGAGCGGGGGGCGTGCAGCATCGCCTGCCAGCGGCGGTTCGCCTCGCGCATGTCGGCGATCGAGACGCCCAGCTCGTGGCGGGCGTCCTCGACGAGGCCGGGGTTGTGGTCGGCCATGCGGCGCAGCAGGACCAGTTGGAAGTCGAGCGGGGTGAAGGGGCTAGCGGGTCGCTTGGCGGGCATGGGGTCCATGGTCGCGTATCGGGAGGGAGCCCGGTCGGCGGCCGTCCGGGAGGAACAGGACCGAGTTGACGTAACGGGGGCCGCGCGGGGGCAGGACGCGGCGCAGCAGGCCCTGGGTGACCACGTGGGAGGTGCGCGCCTGGTGGGCCTCCAGCGGGAAGGTCGCCAGGGGCAGCCAGGTGGTCGCGGGCAGGACCCAGCCCGTGTAGCCGCGCTGGGTGAGATGACCGACCACGGGGGCGATCGGCTGGATTCGGGACTCCAGTTCGATGAAGAGGGCCGGGCGGTCGCGGGTCAGGAGGGCCTCCGCGCCGCGCAGGACGGCGAGTTCGTTGCCGTCCACGTCGATCTTGACGAAGTCGACTTCGTGGAGGCCCAGGCTGTCGAGGGTCACGCAGGGGACCTCCAGCGCGCGGGCGTGGATGTCCCGGCGGACCAGGGACGACACGCCCCGGTCGCCCGCGTCGTCCGGCGGGAGCCAGAGCCGCGCCGTGCCCGGGCGGTCGGAGGCGGCGGCACGGACCACTCGCACGTTGCAGGGGGAGGTGGCGCAGAGGAGTCCGGCCAGGTGGGGGACCGGTTCGACGGTCACCACGCGGTGGGCCAGGGCCGAAAGACGGTGGGTCCAGGGGCCGTACCACCCGCCCACGTCCACCGCCGTGCCGCAGCCCGGTGGGCAGAGGTCCGCGAGCCGGCCCAGTTCGGGTTCGAAGCGCGGGTAGACCAGCCGGGCGGTCGCCGCGACGAGGCGGGTGGGGACGTGGGGAGCGAGCCGGGCGGCCCAGGTCCTCGTCATGGCATCATCCGCTTGCGGAGTTCCTCGTGCTCGTCCTCCGTGACCTGCTCCCCGGAGGACGGCAGCAGCTGCGGGATGCCGTCGACGATCGGGTAGCGGCGGCGCAGGCGCGGGTTGTACAGCGCCTCCCCAGCGCTCGGTTCCGTCCCGGAGTTCGGCGCCTCGTCGTCACTCAGGGGCAGCAGGTGCAGTGGGCCCTTGTCCAGCGGGCAGGCCAGGATCTTCAGCAGCGGGTCGTCGGGGTTCATGGTGGCGTCAGCTCCTTGGCCACGATGGGGGGTTGGGGTGCCGCGTCGTGTTTGGGCATGACCAGCAGCACGGACACCGCGAGGGCGGTGCCCGCCAGGCGCAGTGTCAGCCGCACCGGGTCGTGCGGCAGCGCCTCGCCGAACGCGAGTGTGCCGAGCACCGCCGTGAACAGGCTGGTCACCGTCGTACAGACCGGCACGATCAGCGAGGCCCGGCAGCGTTGCAGCGCCGCCTGGGACATGACCAGGCCGAACGCGCCGGTGAACAGAAGGAGATAGGGGTACGGGGAGCGGAGCACGTCGACCACCGCCCCCGCCAGGTCACTGGTCGTCAGATAACTCGACACGCCCTTGATGGCCAGCGAGCTCACCCCGTACAGCAGGCCCACCGCCACGCCGTACTCGACGCCCGTCGTCGGCATCCGGTGCCGGTGCCGCGCACGGCGCTCGGCGGCCCCGTACAGCCACAGGCCCGCCGCCAGCGACGGCAGACAGACGGTCAGGATCAGCGGCGCGGGGGCACTGCGGCTGACCCGGTCCGAGCCCTCGCGCAGGGAGAGGACCACCATCAGCAGGGCGAGCAGGATCGCGCCGAGCGCGTACCGCTCGCGGCCCGACGTCTCCTCGCCGAGCAGCCGGGCGGAGAGCAGCACCAGCAGCACGAGCCCGGAGACGAAGATGCCCTGGGCGGCGGCGATCGGCAGGGTGCGGTAGACGGCGAGCTGGGCGCCGAAGCCGGAGGCCAGCGCCAGTGAACCGCCGATCCACAGCGGGCTGCCGAGCACCAGCCGCAGCAGCCGGGCGGGGCGGCGGATGTCGACCTCGGGCAGTGCGGCGAGCGCGCGCTTCTCCAGGACGAACCCGGTGCTGTACAGGACGTTCGCCAGCAGGGCCGCGGCCACTCCCCACCACATGGGCTACGTCCTTCGGGCGTGCAGGAGCAGGATGGAGGAGAGGGCGGGCGCCGCGCAGGCCAGTCGGTCCAGGGGGCGCAGCGGACGCGGTACGCCGTGGAAGGGTGCCCCGCTCAGTCGTACGGCCTCGAAGCCCGCCGCGGTCACGAACTCCCGCAGCGCGCGGGCCGTGTAGAGCCGCAGATGGCCCACGACCTCCCGCCCCGGGCGGCCGTGGATCGCGCGCAGGCTCACCTCCGAGAAGACGGGCTGGACACCGGCGAGCAGCAGGGCGCGGTTGTACCAGGCGGCGAGGTTCGGGGTGGAGAGCATCAGATGGCCGCCGGGTCGCAGGACCCTGCGGATCTCGTCCAGGGCACTGTCCGGGTCCACGAGGTGCTCGATCACCTCGCTGAACAGGACGGCGTCGGCCGAGGCGTCTGCGAACGGCAGCCCGCCGTCGGTGAGTTCGCCGCGGATCGCGTACGGCAGCCGGGCGTGGGCGCGTCTGAGGGCGTCCTGCGACCAGTCGACGCCGACGAGACGGTGTCCGGCGAGCAGCGGTGCGGCGGTCGCGGCGGCGGTGCCGTCGCCGCAGCCGATGTCCAGCACGGTCCGCGCGCCGGCCGTGGCGGGGCCGAGCGCTGCGGCCAGCATCCGGGCCTGGCGGAGACTGCGGGGGGTGCCGGAGGCGACGGGGACGCTCGGATCCTCGTAGAAGTCGCGAAGTCCCCGGCGGGCGGCTGCCGTTGCCGAGGCGGCGGAAGGGGTGGGGGGCGAGGTCGTGGGTGTCATCGGCTGCCGTCCTCCTCCGTCGCGTGCAGATAGTGCTCGAAGAGGTCGCGGAGGTGGGCGCCGTCGCCGTGGCTGAGCAGGGTGCGCGACCAGCGCAGGGCGACGTGCAGGCGGCCCGCGGTGGACGCCGTGGTGACGGTCAGGCCGCGGGGTGTCCGGGCGGGCGCCGAGAACCACACCGCGTGCGCGCGGCCCGCCTCCGGGCCGAAGTCCAGCGCGTACGGGATGCGGCCGATGTTGCTCAGCAGCGCGGTCGACGTCCAGGGGCCGACCGCGCGGCGCAGACCCCGGGTGAGGGCGGCGCGCCAGGCGACCGGGACCACGGGGGCGGTCAGGAGGGCCGCGCCATGGCCGAGTTGGGGCCGGGACAGCGACTTGAGCGCACGGGTCCGCTCCGCCGTACGGCGCAGCAGTTCACCGATCCGTCCGGCGTCCAACTCCTCCACCGTGAAGGGGACTTCGACGAGTCGCGTCCCGTTGCCGATGGGCATGTCCGTGCCGCGGGGGCGGTCGTCGACCGGCATCGTGATGCGCAGGGGGCGCGGGCGGGCGCCGTGTTCCCTGTTCCAGTGCGTGATCATCAGGGCGGTGGCCGCCATGAGCTGGTCGTTCACGGTGTACGGGGAGCCCTTGGGGCGGTGCGGGACGCCGAGTTCGGTGACGAGGAGGCCGTTTCCGGGTGAGGGCTCCGGGGTGCCGTGGGCCACCCGGGCGGGCGGGGTCCAGGTGGACGGGGTGTCGACCTGCACGGCTTTCGCCTCCGCCTCGGGTGGTCGTACGGGTGGTGCGGTCGGGGAGTTGTCCTTGCCGCCGTACAGCTCCGCGGCGGTGGCGAGGACGCGGAGGCAGGCGGGGCCGTCGAGGGCGGTGTGGTTGACGGTGAGGAAGAGGACGGTGCCCTTGGGACGGGGGCCGGTATGGGTACGGGGCGCGGCGCTTCGGCGCGGCGCCGTACCCACCGCGTCCGTCGCCTCGCTGCCGACGGGCGGGCCCGCGCCGTCGACCACCTCCAGGCGGATGGGAGGCGAGGCGGACAGTGGCGGGGCGGTCAGCAGGGCGCGGGTCCGTGCGTGCTGGAGGGCGCCTGGGCCCGGTGGGGGGAAGGAGACGACCTCCAGGTCCGGATCGGGGGTGAGTTCCCACTCGTAGCGGCGGCGGTACCAGGGGCCCGCGGCCTCGCGCATCAGGATGCGGGGGTGCCGGTGCAGGGCCTCGGTGAACGCCGAGGTGAGGCGGGCGGGGTCCAGGTGGCCGGGGAGGTGGACCTCGATGTGGACGGTCTCGGGTTCCTCCTCCTGGAGACAGTGCCGGGAGACCTCGTCCACGACGGGGAACGGCACGCGGGCGGGGGGCCGGGACGGTCCGTCGGTACCGTCCCGTGCCGGGTGTTCCAGCGCGGTCATCGGGGTTCGTCCCTTCCCGTGTCGTCGTCCGCCGGGTTCCCCGCCTTGCGGAAGGCGATCCGTGCGGTGGGTGGATCGACCTCGCCCGCACCCGCGTCACCGGCGCCCGCCTCGCGCGGGGCGGAACCCGGGCCGCGTGCGGAGATGGTCGGGCTGGAGGCACGGTCGGGCCCAGGGGCCGGGGGCTCGGCTCCGGCTTGTGCGGTGCCCCGCCCGGTTCCGCGAGTCGGCGTCTCTCCGAGCGGCTTGGTCTGCGTGCCGGGTTTCTCCCCGGGGGACGTGGTTTCCGGGTCGGGCTTCTCCGCCACCGCCCCGGGGCCGCCGTTCTCGCCGCGGCGGCGTCGGGGGAGCGGTGCCGTCGGGGCCTCGGAGCCCGGGGGCGGGCCGGGCTGGAGGGCCGGGCGGGAGCCCCGGGGTGTCGCTCCGGAGGGCTCCTGGACGCTCACCAACGCGGCGAACAACCCGATCAACGCCAGCAACTGTGCCGCGGGCCCGAACGCGCCCTCGCTCGCGCCCGGTGGCGACCCGGCGCCCGTGGCGGCGGCGATCCCCGCCCCGGTGAGCGCGAGGAACGCGATCGGTACGAGGAGCGCGTGCCGTTTCCACGCGAGCAGCGCCAGCGCGGGTACCAGCAGCGCGAACGGTCCCGCGACGACCACGCCCACCAGCGTGAGCGCCACCGTGCCGAGCCAGAGCCCGGCGTCCGGCGCAGTCGGCTGCGGTTCGTCGGTGTTGGCCTCGCGGCGGCGCCACAGCACGAGGCCCGCGAGAGCCGCCACGCCGATCCCGCCGCCGATCAGCCCGGCCTCGTACGTCGTCGAGGGCTCGTACGACAGCTTGACCGTGCCGCCCGCCCCGGCCGGGATCTGCCAGCCCTGCTGCCAGCCGTCGAGCCGCAGGGGCGTCAGCTTCTTGCCGCCCAGCGTGGCCTGCCAGCCGTCGTTGTAGTTCTCGTACGTCGTGAGGTACGAGGCGGCGCCGGAGCCGACCTTCACCTCGCGGCGGTCGCCCAGCCAGTCCACGATCCGCAGTTCGCGCCCGGCACCGGCGGCGGCCTCGACGGTGCCACGGGTGAGGGTGACGTCCGTGACCGCGAGGGGCCCTGCGTCTCCTGCCTCGACCCGGTGCGAGCCGGATCCGAGGTCCAACGCGGGGTTCGGGGAGCCTTCTTGGCACAGCGTCAGTTGAACAGGCCGCCGTTCGGTGAGATCCCCCACCGTGCCCTTCGCGCTCGTCTCGTACAGCTTCCCGTCGACCGCGAGCGTCGGCCCCTTCCCGCAGGGCAGCGAGAACTCCTGCGTCTTCAGGGCCTGTGTGGTGCGGTACTCGGCGAGGGCCGGGAGGTACACCTCCGTCAGGCCGACCGGCAGTTGCAGGTCGGCGCCCGCGACCGGGTTGTGGAGGGTCAGCGGCGCGGTCTCGGTGACGGTGATGTCGAGGTGGTCCGTGGTGATCGGGTCGAAGCGGGCCCAGCCGTTCTCGTCGACGGCGGCCACGGTGTCCCCGTCCGGGGAGCGGATCTCGATCTTCGTCGGGCGGGTGGAGAGGCCGCCGGCCGCGGCCAGGACCATGGACGAGACAGGCTTCTTGTCGGGCCAACTCAGATGGATCGTCGGCCTGTCCCCGGCGATCCAGGCCGTGGTCAGGTTGCCGTCCGTGAGATTGCGCGCGTCGAGGCCGGGGCCGAGGTCCGTCGTGGAGTCGGCCGTCGCGACGATCCGGTTCGGCTGCCTGGGCGAGACGTCGTACAGGAGCTTGTCGAGTGCGTCGCCGGTGATCGCGACGGCGCTCGCGTTCACCTCGTACGATCCCGCCGTCGAGGTGGAGAAGGTGCGGTGCAGGCCCGCCTCCGTGCCCGTGGGGGCGAGGCCGGTGGGGTCGGTGGTGCGGTGCAGGGAGACGATCTCGGCGGCGGCGTCCGAGCCGGCGGCGTCGGTCGGGAGCTTCAGCAGGCGGGTGACCTGGACGTCCGGGAGGGCGATCTCGGAGAAGCCCGCGCCGGTGAGTCCGGCGCGCTGCGCGGTGGATCCGACGATCGTCAGCTTCATCCAACTCGTCGACCCGGCGGGCGCCTTGACGGACTGGGTCGTGCCGTCGGGTTCGAGGTAGCTGGTGGCGGAGCCCTTCTCCGTCTCCACCCGGACCCTGGTCGCCGCGGACCGCATGCCGTCCTGCGGCAGCGGGGTGACCTTGAAGGACTTCGGCATGTCCAGGGACCCCTCGAAGCGGATCCGCAGCCACTGCCCGTTCGCGGAACCGGACGCGCCCTCCGCCCACGCGGTGTCGGGGTTCCCGTCGAAGGCGTTCACGGGGTCGTACTGGGGGAGATGGAACAGCCAGTTGCCGGTGGAGGACGCGGTCACCGAGCGGGCGCCGCGCAGCTCGGCCACCGTCTGGTGCTGGATGCCCTTGGTCGGCAGGATCTGGTGCGGTTTCTTGCCGGCGTCCTGGGCGCTGCCGCTGTCGTTGCGCTGGTCGGGCGTGTACGTGTACGAGGTGTTGGAGTTGACCAGGCCGAAGCGGGTGTCGGCGCGCCGCAGCCCGTCGCCGACCACCTGGACCGCGGTGGTGCCGAGGCCGGGATGGTTGTCGCCGGTCAGGACGGCGGGGCGGCCGCGCATCGAGGGGTCGGCGGCCAGCGGCAGCAGCGCCTCGGGGCCGCCGGAGACGACGGCGGTGTCCGCGATGGCGCTCAGCCCGGCCTGTCCGGGGCGCGGTGCGCCGTTGCCCGCCGGTTCGTAGATCTCGACGGCGCGCTCGCGCGGGTAGAGACCCTCGACCTGGAGCGGGGTGTGGTGGGCGATCCGGCCGCCGGTCACGACCGGTCCGAAGCCGGTGACCCGCTGGTAGCCCGACTGTTCCAGGGTCCGCTTCACGGTCTGGGTCGGGACGTAGCCGACCTGGTCGGGGTCGAGGTCGTTGCGGACGACGACGTAGTAGAGGCCGGCCCGGCTCAGATAGTCCCCCAGGCCGGGGACGTCACTGCCGGTCATGAGCGCCTGCTCGACGGCGTCCATGGCGCGCCGGTTGCCGGGGGTGCCGAAGGGGACGTAGTCCCGCTCGGCCCAGCGGGAGTCGGCGAGCACGTCGAGGGGCTCGTCGATGGGGGAGCCCCAGGTGTAGAGGCCGTGCGCGGTGGCGGGGACGACGAGTGCACGGGAGTCGGGCGAGTACTTCTTCAGCCAGTCGGCGGTGGTCTGCCAGTACTTGGGAAGCTGCTGGAAGGAACCCGGGTTGAGGATCGACCCGTTGAGGTACGGCCAGGCGAGGCCGGGCAGGATCAGCACGGCCGTGACGAGGGGCGCGTAGCGGCGGCCGCGTACGGGGCGGGCGCCGCGTGGTTGCGCCGCGACCCCGGCGAGATGCGCGAGGCCGAACACGAGGGCCAGCGCGAGGCCCGTCTGGAACTTGTAGATGTTGCGGAAGGGGACCAGCCAGCCGTTCAGCCAGTCCTGGACGACGCCGTGGAAGGGTGCGCCGAACGCGCCGCCGTACCCCGCGAGGGTGAGGAGCGCGACCGAGAGCACGGTCAGGACCAGCCAGCGGCGCTCGGGCATGTCACGTCTGGCGAGCCCGGCGAGACCGAGTCCCGCCGCGAGCGCCGAGCAGACGATCACGATCACCGAGGCGGCGACGGTCCAGCCGGCCGGCAGCCAGGCCTCGCCGAAGTGGAGGTACGCGACCCAGTTCCCGGCGCCGCGCAGGGACTCCGTGGCCGACATGGTGGCGGTCGTGGTCCCCGAGGTCTCCACGTACGGGAGGAAGTTCTCGCCGTAGACGCCGAGCATCAGCAGCGGGATCACCCACCAGGCCGTCGCCAGGATCACGCCCGGCACCCACCAGGTGATCAGCTTGCGCTGCCGGGGTCCACGTGGACGGGACAGCAGATACAGCCCGACGGGGAGCAGCGAGGCGAGGGTCGCCGCCGCGTTCACGCCGCCCATGAAGGGGACGAGGAGCGCCGAGCGGAGGGCGGCGACGCGGGCGCTGTGGCGCTCGTCGGTGAGGGGGAGCAGGACCCAGGGGAGGAAGGCGCCGGGGAGCGCGGCGGCGGAGGTCGAGCCGACGACGATCGTGAAGACCGGCCAGAGCGCGTACGCGACGGCGGCGAGCAGCCGGGAGGAACCGTTCCCGATCCGCAGCCGTTCGGCCAGCCGCAGGGCGCCCCAGAAGGCGACGGACACGACGATCGACAGCCACAGCCGTTCCGCCAGCCACACCGGGAGGTGGATCAGCTTGCACAGGCCGTAGAACGGCAGCATCGGCCAGACGTAACCCACGTACTGGTCCTGGATGCCGCCGAAGCCGCCCCGGTCGTGCCACAACTGGCCCAGGTCGGACAGGAACTGCCAGGGGTCGAGCGCGACACCGAGCTTGGTGTCGAACGTCATGCGTCCGGGGTGCACGGCCAGGAACAGTACGAACACCACGGCCCAGAACCCCAGCAGCCAGCGCCTGGACCGCGGCCCGTGCGGGGGGCCGGACGTGGTCGAGACGGGGCGGACGGCCGCCGGGGGAGGAGCCTGGACCGTGGTCGTCATGGTGGACACCGCCGGAGGATGAGGAGGAGGTTCCAGGTGGCGAACTCCCGCAGCCCCGGCGCCCTGGTGACGGCGGAGGCGAGGATGGGCCAGTAGCGGGAGCGCGCCGAGACGACCGTGACGTCGTCGCGGGCACGCACCTGCCGCAGGGTGGTGCCGACGTGCACGGCGAAGAGGTTCTCGCCGAGGGTGTGCTTGGCGGGCTTTCCGGTACGGCGGTGATAGCGGGCCCGCGCCCGCTCCGCACCGAGGTAGTGCCAGGGCGCCCACTCGTGACCGCCCCACGGGGAGAGCCAGTTGGTGAACGAGACGTAGATCAGCCCGTCGGGCCGGGTGACGCGCACCAGTTCGCTCAGGAACGTCTGTGGATCGGCCACGTGCTCAAGGACGTTGGAGGAGAAGGTGACGTCGGCGACCCCGTCCGCGAGCGGCAGCAGATACCCGTCCGCGACGACCGCCGAGCCGTCGGGCTTCGCCCCCAACTCCCTTACGTCCGGCTCGAAGAGATACGCGTGCGCCCCGCGCCGCCGGAACTCCGCGGTGAAGTACCCGCCGCCGCCCCCGACGTCCACGACGGTACGTCCTTCGACGCCGCCGTACGCCTCGACCTGGTCGGCGGCGTCGCGGGCCAGCAACGAGTAGCAGCTCTCGGGGTCGTCCTGCTCCCGCATGAAGGCCCGGAAGAGCGTGAACGAACGCCGGAAGGAGGGGTCCTTCCATGCGGGGGGCGCGCTTTTGGCGGGGGCTCGGCGGGGTATCTCGGGGTCGCCGTCCATGGGCGTCACCTCCGCCAGGAGGCGGCCGCCTCCGTGGCCACCGCCCTGAACTGGCGGACCGTGTTGTTCCAGCGGTACTGGGCCGCGCGGTCGCGGGCGGACTTGCCCATGAGGGTGCGGCGGTGGGCGGACAGGGCGAGGGTGCACCAGGCCGCCGCGAAGGAGGACTCACCGCGGGCCAGTACACCCGTCTCGCCGTCGACCACGGAGTCGCGCAGACCGGGCACGTCGAAGGCGATCGCCGGGGTCTCGCGCGCCGCCGCCTCCGTGACCACCAGGCCCCAGCCCTCCACGGCGGAGGGATGCAGCAGCAGCCACGCGGCGCACAGCAGCCGGTGCTTCTCGGCCTCCGGGACACGCCCGGCGAACTCCACGTCGGGGCCGGCCAGTTGTTCCAGTCTCTCCCGCTCGGGGCCGTCGCCGACGATCACCAGCCGGCCTCCGGTGACGGGACGGACCCGCTCCCACAGCCGCAGGAGCAGATCGATCCGCTTGTACTCGACCAGCCTTCCCATCGCCACGAACAGCGGCTCCGGCGAGCGCTCGGCGAGCGGCCCCGGCTCCTCGACCCCGTTGTGCACGACCCGGATGCGTTCCCGCTGCACCCCGATCGCGCGCAGCGCGTGGGCCGTCGACGGTGAGACGGCGACCAGCAGATTGCCGCGCTGTGCGCCCGCCAGTGCCCAGTGTTCGAGTCTTCGGCCGATCCGGGCGGCGGGCGCCAGCGGCCCGCCGAACCGCATCCGCCACAGGTCCGTGTGGACGTGGTTGACCAGGCACAGGGTGGGGCCGTGGTGCCAGAGCGGCGCCAGGTACGGCATGCCGTTGCAGACCTCGACCAGCAGGTCGCAGCCGCCGACCTGACGGTGGAAGGCGGAGCGGGCGCGCAGGAAGTGTCCCAGGTCGCCGCCCGCCGACACGACCCGGTAGTCGTGGTAGGCCGCGGGCCCGCCGCACACCAGGGTGACCTGGTGGCCGAGCGAGGTCAGTCCCTCGGCGAGCCGGTCGACGAGGATCTCGGATCCGCCCGCGGACCGGTTTCCCAGGTCCCGGTGGGCGAGGAAGACGATGCGGCGCGGCCGTGGGGGAAGCGCCGGGAGGGACTGCGCGTCGCGCGGGACCGCGGCGCGCAGCGGGGAGGGCACGTGCTGGGGCATGGGTGCTCCAACTCGTCTCAGGGTGCGGAACTCAGCGTGGGGGGTAGGGCGTAGGGCGGGTGGGTCGCTTCGAGGGTGAATTCGCCGATCTGTGCGGGGTGAATCTGCCGGTCTGTGGGGGATGCGGGTACTGGCTGTAACGGGAGTGTGGGCGGGCTGTGCTCGGGTGGGGGTGGACAGTTTTCGCCCGGCGCTGGGAAGCTGCTACTCACCGAGGTGACAAATTCCGGGCTTTGTGGAGCTGACAGGCCATCACATCGTGAGTGGTGAAGGGGAGTTACCGGACGAACCGGGATCCCGTCGCCCTCGTACCACCAAAACGCCGCCCACGGCGGCGAGGACGAACCCGAGCACACCGGCACCTGTCGGCAATGTCTGCCCCACCAGGCGCAGTTGACCGCTCTCCTTCTTCGCCTGCTTCACCTGGTCCTTCTGGGTGGCCGTGGTGAAGGCCAGCTTGTCGGCGTCCAGGAGCAGCGTCGAGTCGTACGTGGAACCCGGGGCGCGCAGCGTCCTGCGCGGACCGACCTGGGCGTAGAGCACCCGGCCGGTGCGCTGGTCGACGACCAGCTCGATGCCGTGGTTGGAGTACCACTCCTCGGCCAGCACCTGGGGGCGACCCGGCAGGTCGACGATGCTGCCGGGCACCAGCCGGGTGCCGATCTTCGTCGGGGGGACCGTGCCGGTGAAGCGGTAACCCGTGTAGCCCTGGATCTTCTTGGTGCCCCGGTAGGCCAGCGTGATCGGTGCGCCGAGGGAGTTGTCCCACCAGCGGTACGCGTGTTTCTGCACGTCGAAGGGGAACTTGAGGTAGGCGTCGCCCTCGAAGTGCGGGCTCTCCTGGCAGCAGTGCACCGGCTGGTTGGTCTTCCGGTCGGTGACCCAGCGGTTCGGGAAGAACTCCAGCGCGTCGTACGGATCGGCCGCGGGCAGCGACTTGTCCGTGTCGACCGTCGTCGTCACGTCCCAGACGGCGCGCCCGCTGTGCTCACTGTCGGCGACATCGCCTCTGACCTGCTGGGTGATGGTGATCCGCTTGTCGTACAGGGTCTGGATCTGCGCGGTGTCGAAGTAGGCGCCCGTGCCGGTGTAGACGGCGGTCGTGTCGATGTCGATGGGATTCACGGCGGCCCGCGGTTCCACGTACCACGCGAGCATCGGGGCCAGTACGAGCAGAAACGTGCCGAGGCCGAGCAGGACCAGTGCGAAGGGTGAGGGTTTCCGGCGCATCCGGGCACTCCAGGGGCGTGAGGAGGCTCGACACACGGGTCACCACTGCTGATCACGGCCGGTCACGGCCGGTCGCGGGTGATGCAGGTGATACGGGTGGAACGCGGTGATACGGGTGCGTCGACACCAGGAGGGAAAGTGCACGTGCGGTATGGGCCGGGAACCGTACGGGCACCCTTGACGGAGTGTCAATGCATTGTCGAGACTGAGGACTTGCCGGACGGGACCGGCGAAACGGGCTGCGCGGATCACGGGAACGGGTGGGGACGACCTCCGACAGAGAGGCTCACCCTGCGATGTCCAGACTGTTGGCCGCCGCACTCACCGTCGCGGCCGCCGCCGCGCTCGCCGTGGGTGCCGCACTCGGCATCGTCGCGCTGCTCGACGCGACCCCCGACCAGCCGAACACCCCCCTGATCACGTACGAACATGCCGACCAGGAGCACTGACCGTGCCGAGGGGCGCGCCGGAGACGGACCGGAAAGCGCAGGCCGGCCACGGGACCGTCGCCATGCGCTCGGCCTGGCATGACGTTCCCCGCGCCCAGGTGCGGCAGTTCGCGGCGGTCGCCCTGGCCGAGGCGCCGGATCTCGCCGAGGAGATCCTCCGGGAGATCCGCCGCGAGTACCCGAACCTGCCCCTCGTCCTCGACGACTCCGGCGAGCCGATGGCCCTCGTCGGCATCCGCCGGGCCATCGAGGTCTTCGTGCAGCACCTGGAGACGGCGGAGGGCAGACCCCGCGTCCACCCCGAGGTCTTCCAGGAGTTCGGCCGCGGCGAGGGACTGCACGGCCGCAGCCTCGACTCACTTCAGGCGATCTACCGGCTGGGCGTACGCCTCGCCTGGCGCCGGTTCGCGGAGATCGGACAGCGGGTCGAGATCCCGCCACCGGCGATGTACGAGCTCGTCGACGCGGGATACGAGTACCTGGACGGTCTGGTGGACCAGTCCGTACGGGGTTACGCCGAGGCCGCGGCCCGGCAGGCGGGGGAGCGCCTCCGCCTCCAGCGCCGGCTGATGGAGCTGCTGCTCGCCGAGCACCACCACCGGGGCGACCCCGCCGAGGCGCTCGTCGAGCGGGCCGCGCGGATCGGCTGGCCACTGCCGGACAAGGTCGCCGTCGGGGTGCTGCTGCGGCCGGCGCGGGAGGCCGTGGCGCCCGCAGTCGGGCAGGGGGTACTGCTCGACATGGAGTACGAGCAGCCGCGGATGGTCGTGCCCGAGCCGGGCGCCGCAGGGCGGCCGGAGCTGCTGCACCGGGCGCTCACCGGCTGGTCCGGGGCGATCGGGCCGCCGGTGCCGCTGGCCGACGCGGCGAAGTCGCTGCGCTGGGCGGATGCGGCGGTACGGCTGATGGAGCGGCGGCTGCTGCCCGCCGGGGAGGTGCTCCACTGCACCGAGCACACCGAGGCCCTGGTGCTCCTCCAGCCCGAGGAGCTGATCGACGACCTCGCCCTGCGCTGCCTGGCGCCGCTCGCGCACTGCGGGCCGACGCACGGGCGGCGTCTCGCGGAGACGCTGCTGGCGTGGCTGGAGACACGCGGAGGTGCGCCGGAGGTTGCCGCGCGGCTCGGTGTCCACCCCCAGACCGTCCGCTACCGCCTCCGCCAGATCAGGGAGCTGTGGGGCGACGAGATCGACGACCCGGACCGGCGGTTCGAACTGGAGCTGGTACTCCGCGCGCAGCGTCTCCGCGGTGAGCTGGGTGATCCCCGCCCCCGCCGCTGACCTCCCGTCGCGCGCGGCCGGCTCCGCCTGCGCGCCAGTGCACTGTCACCCCCTGCACCTCACCGTTACCCACCCATTGCCCGTGCAAGAGCACTATGAGTAGCCTGTGTTCGTCATGCCGATCGGCTGTTGAAATTTCGAACATAGGGAGGGGGCCGGTTGTGGGACGCCTCGTACCTGCCGTGACCCGAGCTCTCGACATACTCGAGCTCTTCCTCGACGGGGACGGGACGCTCTCCGCCCCCGACATCGTGCGCAAGCTCCAGCTTCCCCGGACGACGGTGCACGAGCTGGTCACCACGCTCGCCGCCCGCTCGTACATCGTGCAGGTTCCCGGCCAGCCGGGACGCTACCGCCTCGGTGTGCGCCCGTACCAGCTCGGGAGCCGGTACGCCGAGCAGCTGGACCTCGCCGCCGAGGGCCAGCAGGTCGCCCGGTCCGTCGCCGAGACCTGCGACGAGACCGTCCACGTGGCGATCCTGGAGGGCACGGACGTCATATACATCGCGAAGGTCGACTCCACGCACGCCGTGCGCATGGTGTCCGCGGCGGGCCGGCGCCTGCCCGCCCACTGCACCTCCGTCGGCAAGATGCTGCTCGCCTCGCTCCCCGACGTCGAGCTGACCTCCCGTGTCCCGGACAACGCGGACCTGGTCGCGATGACGCCGAACAGCATCACCGAGCCGGGCGCCCTGCGCGAGGCCCTCGCCGAGATCCGTCGCCGCGGCGTCGCCGTGGAGAGCCGCGAGTCGAACCCGGACGTCAGCTGCGTCGCCGCTCCGGTGCGCGACCGCACGGGCCAGGTCGTCGCCGCGCTCTCCATCTCCGTACCGATGATCCGCTGGAGCGACGAGCGCCGCGTGGAGCTGGAGCAGCTCGCCGCGAAGGGTGCCGTCGAGCTGTCCGAGCGGCTCGGTCACCGGAGCGTGGTGGGATGACCGCGACGAGCGGGAAGACCAGGACGACCGGCAACACGGGCAACGCGGGCAATACGGGCAAAGCGGCCTTCGACGTCGCGGTGCGCGCCGAAGCGGCCCTCGGCGAGGGCCCGACCTGGGATCCGGACGCGCAGCGGCTGATCTGGGTGGACATCCTCGGCTCCCGGGTCCACACGTACGACCCCGTCTCCGGGTGCCGCACGGTCATGGTCACCGAGCAGCACGTGGGCGCCGCCAAGCCCCGCGCGGGCGGCGGCCTGGTCGTCAATCTGCGGGACGGCGTGGCGGCGTACGGCGGCGCCGAGGGCTTCCGGTGGCTGCACCGCGACCCCGTCCCCGGCCGCCGCGCGAACGACGCCGCGGTCGCCCCCGACGGCTCGCTGCTCTTCGGCACCATGCGCTACGACGAAGCCCCGGGCGGCGGGACCCTGTCCCGGATCACGGCCGACGGCACGGTCACCGCGATCCTCGACGACGTCGCCGTCAGCAACGGCACGGGCTGGAGCCCGGACGGCCGGCTGATGTACTACATCGACTCCCCGACCCGCCGCGTCGACGTCTTCGACGTGGGTGACGGTCGACTCCCCCTCAACAGGCGTCCGTTGGTCGTGATCGAAGAGGGTGCGGGCTGGCCCGACGGGCTCACCGTCGACGCCGAGGGCTGTGTGTGGGTGGCCCTCTGGGACGGCGGAGCGGTCCGCCGCTACACACCGGACGGCGAGCTGGACCGGGTCGTGGAACTTCCCGTCCCCCGCCCCACCGCCTGCGCCTTCGGCGGCGCGGACCTGACCGACCTGTACATCACCACGGCGCGTACGGGCCTGGAGGCGCCGCATCCGCTCTCCGGCTCGGTGCTCGTCGTCCCCGGCGCGGGGAAGGGCCTGCCGCAGCCGCCGTTCGCCGGCTGACAGTTCCCCCCGTAGGTCCCCGTCCGGTCGTCGACCACCGGACGGGGACCTTCGATTTTTGTGCAAACCATTGACGAGAAAGCGCTTCCTATCTACGGTCCCGTTCGAAGTTACGAGCGATCACCGAAATTTCGAACAGCGAATCTCGAACAGTGAGGGCAGGGCATGGGACGACCTGACCTGAACGACGGGTATCCGAACCGTGGAAACCTGAACCGCAGGAACGTTTTGGCCGCACTGGGCGGCCTGACCGTCGCCGGCAGCCTCGGCTTCGCCGCGCTCGGCACCGGCGCGGACGCGCTCGCCTCCAGCGCGCGTACCCGGGTCCGCTACTGGAACCTCTTCCAGGGCGGCGACGGCACCAACCAGGTCGCGATGGTGGACGCCTTCCGCAAGGAACATCCGGACATCGCGGTCAAGGACTCCACCCTGACCTGGGGCGGCCCCTACTACACCAAGCTCGCCATGGCCGCGGCCGGCAACCGCGCGCCGGACCTCGCCGTCATGCACCAGGGCCGCGTCCCCGGGTTCGCGCCCGGCCGCCTCCTGGACCCCTGGGACATCGACCTCCTGGCCAAGTACGGCGTGCGGGAGGCCGACTTCAACCCCGTGCTGTGGAAGCGTGGCATCGTCGGCGGCAAGCTCTACGCCCTGCCCCTCGACATCCACGTGCAGCTCTGCTTCTACCGCAAGGACGTCTGCAAGAAGGCCGGGCTGCTCGACGCCGACGGCCGGCTGCCGGCCGCCACGTCCACCGACGAGTGGTTCAGCATCCTCAAGGCGGCCAAGAAGCAGCTGAAGAACGGGCAGCAGACCCTCGGACTGCACGCCAACGACCAGAACTTCGCCTGGTGGTTCTTCGTCGCCTTCTACCAGCAGCTCGGCGGCGACTACTTCAACGACGACCAGACCGACGTCACCTTCGACACCGACAAGGCCACCGAGGTCCTGGAGTTCTTCCGCAAGCACGTGACCGACGGCTACGTCACCGTCGGCGAGGCCGACGGCGAGGCGTTCCTCGCCGGGTCGCCGTTCACCTGGGAGGGCAACTGGTCGGTGCCGTACTTCAACGGCGAGAAGCTCGACTTCGGCGCCCAGCCGCTGCCCCCGGTCTTCGGGAAACCGGCCACCCACGCCGAGTCGCACTCCTTCATCCTGCCCCACCAGTCGGGCCGCGGCGGCGCCGCCGACGAGGGCGCCTACCGGCTCGCCGCCTACATGGTCACCCACGCCACCACCTGGGCCATCGGCGGCCATGTCCCCGCCTATCTGCCCACCTTCAAGGACCCCGCCTACCTCAAACTCAGCCCGCAAAGCGAGTACTCCAGGCCCGCCATGGAGCACCCGGCCACCGAACCGCACATCTGGTTCGCCGGTTCCACCGGTGTCCTCGCACAGCGCGTCGGCCCGGTCGTCGCCTCCTCCAACCTCGGCTCCGCGAAGCCGGCCGCGGCGGCCCGCCGTATGAAGTCCGTCCTGGAGCAACTGCTCGCCATGAAGAACCCCATGGACGGCAGGACGGCCGCCCAGGAACTGAAGGGAGCAGGCGCATGAGCAGCGCCACGAGCACGGTCGCCGCCACCACCCTGCGCCCCCGCGCGACCGCCGCCGCCGACTCCGCCCGACTGCGCTGGAGCCGCCGCTTCCAGCACGGCGGCTGGTTCGTCGCCCCGTTCTTCGTCCTGTACGGGCTCTTCGTGCTGCTGCCGGTGGTCCGCGGCCTCTACCTCAGCTTCACCGACGCCAACATCTCCGGTGACCACACCAACTTCGTCGGCCTCGCCAACTACCGCGAGGCCCTCAAGGACGACCTGGTGTGGAACTCGCTGTGGCACAGCGTCCAGTTCACCCTGTACGTCGTCCCGTGCATCGTCGTCGTGGCCCTGCTGATGGCGCTGATCGCCCACCACACCGTGCACTTCAAGTGGCTGTGGCGGCTGTGTTTCTTCGCACCGTTCCTGCTGCCCTCCGCCGTCATCGGCAACCTGTGGTGGTGGCTGTTCCAGCCCACCAACGGCATGGTCAACCACGTCCTCGGCCTCACCACGCCCTGGCTCACCCAGAAGTCCACGGCCCTGCTCGCCGTCGTCGTCGCGACCCTGTGGTGGACGGTCGGGTTCTCCTTCCTCCTCTTCCTCGCCGCCCTGCAGAACATCCCCCAGCACCTCTACGAGGCGGCCGAGCTGGACGGCGCGAACGCCTTCCAGCGCATGCTCCACATCACCGTGCCGAACCTGCGCAACATCACCGGCCTCGTCATCGCGCTGCAGATCCTGGCCTCGCTCCAGGTCTTCGACCAGGCGGTGGTCATGTACCAGTTCGGCCCGGGACCGGAGGAATCGACCCGCACCTTCGTCCAGTACACCCTCGAACAGGGCTTCACGAGCTACCGCGTGGGCTACGCCTCCGCGATCTCCTTCGTCCTGTTCCTCATCATCGCCGCCGTCGCCCTCGGGCGGATGTGGCTGCTCCGCAGCCGAGAGGAGGGCATCTCCCGATGACCACGCCGTCTCCCACCCTCCGTAAGCCCCGCAGCACCTGGACGCCCGCGCAGATCGCCCTGACGGTCGTCGCCCTCGCCCTGTCCGTGATCTGGATGGCGCCGCTGGCGTGGGCCCTGTCCACGTCGCTCAAGACCCCGGCCGAATCGGTGGCCTCGCCGCACTGGATCCCCAAGGACTTCACCCTCGACTCCTGGCGGAAGGTCTTCGAGGCCGGCAACATCCCCAACTGGTTCGTGAACTCGCTGGTCGTGTCGGTCTGCGTCACCTTCATCGTGCTGCTGGTCGCCTCCCTCGCCGGATACGGCTTCGCCCGCACCGAGTTCCGCGGCAAGTCCGTCCTGATGGCCGTGACGATGGCGGGCCTGATGTTCTCCCCGGCGATCCTCGGCGTCCCGCTCTTTACCACCGTGCAGTCGCTCGGCATGGTCGACACCTACTGGGGCATGATCCTGCCGCAGTGCGCCCCCGCCGCGATGGTCTACATCCTCTACAAGTTCTTCCAGTCGCTGCCCCGCGAGCTGGAGGAGGCGGCGTTCATCGACGGCGCGGGCCGCTGGCGGATCTTCTTCACCCTCGTCCTGCCGCTCTCGAAGCCCTCGCTGTCGGCCGTCGGGATCTTCACCTTCATCGCCTCGTGGAACAACTTCCTGTGGCCCTACATGGTGACCAACAACCCCGACCTGATGACCATGCCGAACGGCATCGCCACCGTGCAGAACGCCTTCGGCATCGTCTGGCCACAGCTCATGGCGGGCGGCCTGATCGCGGGACTCCCGCTGATCGTCGTGTTCGTCTTCTTCCAGAGCCAGATCGTGCGGGGCGTGGCCCACACAGGTCTGGCCGGCCAGTAACAGCCATGAGGAGAATGTGAGTTGAAGCGCTTCAGACTCGCCGCGCTGCTCGCCGCGGCCACCATCGCCCTGCTCCCGTCCACCGCGTCGGCCGACGTCACCTACCCCGACCCCCTCCCGCTCACCGGCCAGCAGATCATCCACGACCCCACGGTCATCCACCTCAAGAACGGCCGCTACGTCGCCTACTCCACCGGCGGCGTCATCGGCGCCCGCCTCTCCACCGACCTCCGCCACTGGGACGACGCGGGCAACGCCTTCACCACGCCCCCGGCCTGGTGGTACGACTACAACTCCACCGGCGACCCCTGGGCCCCCGACCTCTCCTATCGCGACGGCCGGTACTGGCTCTACTACGCCGTCTCCTCCTGGGGCACCAACCACTCCGCGATAGGCGTGGCCACGTCGAAGACGGGCATGCCCGGCACCTGGACCGACCACGGAGCCGCGTTCACCTCGGGGACCACCGACGCCTGGAACGCCATCGACCCGGCGGTGATCCGGGCCGACGGCAAACTGTGGATGGCGTTCGGCTCGTACTGGACGGGCATCCGCATGGTCGAACTGGACCCGAGCACCGGCAAGGCGATCGCAGACACGCCCGTGGAGCACCTGGCCACCCGCCCGGACGCCCCGTACGCGGTAGAGGGGCCGTACATCGTCGAACACGGCCGCTACTACTACCTCTTCGCCTCCTACGACGCCTGCTGCGCGGGCGTGAACTCCACCTACAAGATCCGGGTGGGCAGATCGGCGTCGGTGACCGGCCCCTACGTGGACAGTACGGGCAAGCCGATGCTGGAGGGCGGCGGCGACCTGTTCCTGGCCGGACACGGCAGGTACATCGGCACCGGAGGCGAGTCGGTCTTCCACGACCGAGGCCAGGACTGGCTGGCGTACCACTACTACGACGCCGATGACTCGGGCACGCCCAAGCTGGGGCTGAACAGGCTCAGCTGGACCAAAGACGGCTGGCCAAGTTTGGGCTAGGGGCGCGGGGAACTGCGCGACCAGCCCCCGAACCCGCAGCCAAATCCGAACCCCCGAAAGGAAAACATGCGTACCGCCCGCTTCGCCCTCGACCCCGCCTTCACCATCGGCGAGGTCAACCCCCGCCTCTTCGGCTCCTTCGTCGAACACCTCGGCCGCTGCGTCTACACCGGCATCTACGAACCCGGCCACCCCACCGCCGACGCCGAAGGCCTCCGCGCCGACGTACTGGAACTGGTCCGCGAACTGGGCGTCACCACCATCCGCTACCCCGGCGGCAACTTCGTCTCCGCCTACAACTGGGAGGACGGGGTGGGCCCCGCGGAGGAACGGCCCCGCCGCCTCGACCTCGCCTGGCGCTCCACCGAGACCAACCGCTTCGGCCTGTCCGAGTACATCGCGTTCCTGAAGAAGATCGGTCCTCAGGCCGAGCCGATGATGGCGATCAACCTCGGCACGCGCGGGGTCGCCGAGGCCCTGGAGCTCCAGGAGTACGCCAACCACCCGGGCGGGACGGCCCGTTCGGACCTGCGGGTGGCGCACGGCGACAAGGAGCCGTTCGGCATCGGCCTGTGGTGTCTGGGCAACGAGATGGACGGGCCCTGGCAGACCGGCCACAAGACGGCGGAGGAGTACGGCCGTCTCGCCGCCGAGACCGCCCGCGCGATGCGCCAGATCGAGCCGGACCTCGAACTCGTCGCGTGCGGATCGTCGGGACAGAGCATGGACACGTTCGCCGCATGGGAGGCGACGGTGCTGGCGGAGACGTACGACCTCGTCGACTACATCTCCCTGCACGCCTACTACGAGGAGACCGACGGCGACCGCGACTCCTTCCTCGCCTCCGCCGTCGACACCGAGTCCTTCATCGAGAACGTGGTGGCGACCTGCGACCACGTGGGCGCCCGGCTGAAGTCCAAGAAGAAGATCAACCTCTCCTTCGACGAGTGGAACGTCTGGTACCAGAGCCGGCCGAACCCGCATCCGGTCGAGGACTGGCAGGAGGCCCCGCGCATCCTGGAGGACGTCTACACCGTCACGGACGCGGTCGTCTTCGGCTCCCTGCTGATCGCGCTGCTGCGGCACGCGGACCGGGTGACCGTCGCCTGTCTCGCCCAGCTCGTCAACGTCATCGCGCCGATCATGACGGAGCCGGGCGGCGCGGCCTGGCGGCAGACGACGTTCTTCCCGTTCGCGCAGGCCGCGAAGTACGGGCGCGGGGAGGTCCTCGACGTCCGCGCGGTGTCGCCGACGCACGAGACGAAGAAGTACGGCGAGGTCGACCTGCTGCACGCCACCGCCGTGCGCGCCGACGACGGTTCCGTCACCGTCTTCGCGGTCAATCGCAGCCAGACCGAGCCGCTGCCGCTGGAAGTCGCCCTGAACCGGATGGGGTTGACGGCGGTCGTCGAGCACACCGCGATCGCCGACGCCGACCCCGACGCCCGCAACACCCTTCAGGACCAGGAACGGGTCACCCCGCACCCCGTCGAGGGCACCACCCTCCAGGACGACGGCACCCTGACCGCCGTCCTGGAGCCGCTGTCCTGGAACGTGATCCGGCTGAGCCGGGATCTGTCCTAGGTCCTGTCGTCAAATTCCCGCCGTCCGCCCGGAGGGCGGGCCCTGCGGCGTCAGGTGCGTGCTCTCGGCGTGCCGGGCACAGGCCCTCGTACTGGACGTACTTGGGTCTGTGCCTGGTGCGGTGAGAGTGCGTGCATGGCGTCGCGGGGCAGACGGGAATTTGACGACAGGGCCTAGAGGGCGTGCGCGCGGCCGGGGGAGTCCACCGGTGTCACCGGTACCCCTCCGGCCGCGCTGCCCATCAGCGTCAGTTTCACCTCGCCCGGACCGGCCGGGGTGGTGCCGTCGGACAGTACGGCGAGGGCCAGGGTGTTGGCGCCCCGGGTGCGCAGGACACCGTTGGGCAGGACGAAGGTGTGCTGGGGGCCGACGTCGTTGATGTACTGGCCCATGTTCCAGCCGTTCAGGAAGATCTGGACGCGGTAGGCGCGGGCCGGGTCGTCGGTGAGGGTGAGCCCGATCGAGGCGTCCACGCCCGGGTCGATGGCGAGCCGGAACCCGGTGCGGTACCAGGCGACTCCCTGCCCGCGCGCCGCCCGCGGGAAGTCCACGACCTTCCAGCCGCCGTCGGCGAACTCCGGCAGATGCCAGCCCTGCCGTTCCCCGTACAGCCCGCCGTGGTTGAGCGGTCCCCGCACCGGGTCGGGCGCCGCCTGGCCCTGGATCCGCCAGGTGACGGCCGGGCTCGCCCCCGCGAACGTCACCGCCGTGAGGCCTCGCGCGGCCTTGTGCGTGTCCTTCGCCGCGCCGTCCTCGTCGTGCTGCATCCGGCGGACGAGGACGGAGAGGACATGCGGTCCGTTCGCGTACCGCACGGGGAAGGTGGCCGTCCCCGACCAAGTGCCCTGCCGGACCGTCGACTTGTCCGGCACCGGCATCCGGTGCGTGCCCAGCGGCTTCCCGTCCAGCCACGCCATCAGCAGCCCCTGTGTGCCCGTGACGTACGAGAGGGACACCGACTCGGCGGCGCCCACGTCCGTGAAGCGCCCCCGGTACCAGACGTCTCCGTAGTGGAAGCCGTAGTCGTCGGCGAAGAGGACGGGCTGCCCGGCCGGTACGGGGGTGGTGCTGTACGAGGAGGTCCTGTCCGCGACCTTCCAGGCGGAGTCGTCGAACTCGGCCGCCGACTCGGGGTTCTCGGCGTGGCAGCGCCAGTCGCCCAGTTCGGGAAGGTGGACGGCCGCGACCCCCGGCAACCGCTGCTCGGCCCGCAGACTCCCGGAGGTGGTCGCCCGTGCCTTCAACGTGATCTGGTTCCACACCACTTCACTCATCCCGCGCGGTCCCCACACCTCCAGATCGGCCGCCTCGACCGTGTCCCCCGTGAGATGGACGGTCATGTCACGCAGGGCGGCGGTGCGCAGGAGCGCCGGGCCGTATGCGAGCACGGGCCCCGACGGTGTGTCGTAGCGCCACAGCCGTACGGACGTCTCGTCGTCGGCGAGCAGCAGGAGGAGGGGGGCTTTTGTGCCGCCGTCCTCCACCAACACCCTGGTCAGACCACTGAGTTCGGCGTCGACGCGCAGCGCGCCGGACCTGTACGTGTGGTCGGCCTTTCCCTCCAGCACGGTGACCGTGGGCTCGCTCGGGCATTCGACGGCCGTCTGTGTCGGCTCCCCCTTCCGCCCCGTGAAAACGGCGATGTCCTGCCGTCCGGCGGTGAGCCACAGCATCGGCTGGGCGCTGGAGTACCTCAGCGTCCGCCGCCCGAGCGGGAGACCGGTGGCGAGCAGCCGGGCGTCGAGGCCGGGGACCGGTACCGGAACGCTCACCCCGGCGAGGGGGACGGCGGCGAGGACGTCGTCGGTCCGGTCGTTGCGCAGGATGTGGAAGTGCGCCTCGGTGTCCGGGTTGACCAGGTGGTATGCCGTGATCCCGGCGTCCGCCCCCGACGCGCCGCCACGCGAGCCGACCTGGACGTCGGGTGCCCGGTCCAGCTTGGCGAGGTCGGGCACGGAGTGCAGGAGCTGCCCGAGCTGGTGCATCGGGACCAGCTTCGGGGTGGGCCTGCGGGCCTCGTCGAGAGCCGCCCCGTAGTCGTACGAGGTGTAGACGACCGGCGCGGGCAGCCAGCCCCAGGAGGTGCCCCCGAACGTCATGTAGACGTTGTGGATCTTGATGCCGTTGGCGAGGTTGGTGAGGTAGAAACGCCGCTCGTACGCCGCGTCACGCGTTCGCGCCGACTCCGTGTACCCCTTGCCGCCGAACTCCACCCCGCCCCACGGGTCGAACCAGCCGCCCCCGAACTCGGCCAGCAGCCCTGGGGTTTCGGGACTCGCCGTCGAGCCGCCCTTCGTGCCGCCGGTGCCGTAGTAGCCCCAGTCGGGCGGCGGCGCGAAGGGCGAGGGATAGCCGTCGAAGCCGTACAGATAGCGGCCGCTCTCACCGCCCGTGTCGAACGTTCCCGGCGCCCAGTACCCGTTGCGCCCCTTGTCGTTGTGGAAGAGCGGCACGTCGATGCCGTCGGCGCGGACCTTGGTGTAGAGATGGGCCATGTAGTCGAGCCCGCGGGGGCTGGTGACGTTGTTCGCGTACTCGTTCTCCAGCTGGTAGAGGACGATCGTGCCGCCGCCGTGGGTGTAGAGGTGCCGGGCCGCGATCCGGTTCACGGCGGTCAGCCACTCGTCCACGTACGACAGATAGGTCGGGTCGGAGGTGCGGGCGGTGCCCCGGGTGGCGGTCAGCCAGCCGGGGAAGCCGCCCGCGTCGACCTCGGCGTTGATGTACGGGCCGGGCCGCAGGATCACGTACAGGCCGGACTCGGCGGCCGTGCGCAGGAACAGGTCGAGGTCGCGGACGCCGGTGAAGTCGTACTGTCCGGGCGCGGGGGAGTGGTAGTTCCAGGAGACGTAGACGCTGATGGTGTTGTAGCCGTGGGCGCGCAGCTTCTCCAGGACGTCCCGCCAGAGGGAGGGGCTCGGCAGCCGGAAGGGGTGGACCTCGCCGGACCACAGGACGACCCGCCTGCCGTCGACCAGCATCGAGTACTTGTCGAAGCCCACGGTGTGGCGAGTGCCGTCCGCGCCGGGCGGCTCCGGTGCCGGGCCGGTGGGGGCGGTCGCGCGGGCGAATGCGCCGTCGCTCCCGCTGAGCGTGAGGCCGAGCGCGGTGGTGCCGGCGAGTGCGCTGAAGGTACGTCTGCTCAACACCATGCGGGGCCTTTCGGGGACAGCGATGGGGTCCCCCTGTTCGAGCGAAGCCGAGAACTTGGGGGAGGGTGCGGCCATTGTCCACAGCGGTGCGCCCCACCAGGGTCGTATGAGGATCCCGGCGCGGGCGGATTACGCGGTACGGCCGGTACGGGCGGTACGGGCGGTACAGGCGGTACGGGGAGGGGCACGGCTCCCAGGGGCTGAACTGGACCTGGGTCCTCGCCTTCCTCCTGGGCGGCCTGGTCGCCGCGCCCGTCGCCGCCTGGCTGGTCCGCCTGGTGCCGCCGCGCGTGCTGGGCTCAGCGGTCGGCGGCGTCATCATCGTCACCAACGTCCGTACGCTCCTGAAGAGCGACCGGGTCGGCGCGTCGGGGACCGTCGGCGCCCTCGTCTACGCCCTCCTGTACGCGCTGTGGGCCGGGGCCCTGACGTAATCGATCCGCGCGTACCGGAGGGAGAAGACGCAGGAGCCGGTGGCGCAGGACCGGCAGCCGGTGGCGGCCTGAAGAACGGGCGGGGCGGGTGGGTCAGGAGGGCTTGGCCGCCGAGAGGGCGGTGACCGTCACCTTGTCGTCGCACTCGGCGATGACACCGTCCGTCAGCGCGACCTGGTGCGCCCCGGCACCCGGGACACCCACCACCAGCGTCGGGTAGCTCGCGGGCGTGGCTCCGGACTTGCAGTAGCCGTCGGCCTCACCCTGGACCTGCACGAACGTCAGCTTCGTCCACGCCTTCCCGCCCGGCGCGACCTTCACCGTGGACGCGCCCCCGGTCGTGGTCACCTTGAGCGGACGGTTCTTCTCGGGGGAACCGTTGCCCGCTCCCGCCACGGTCGGATACCCCTGGACCGTGCACGCCTTGCCGGACACGTTGGTGAACTCGACGATCGCCGCGCCGGTCCCGGTACCGTCCGGCCGCACCGCGGCCTGGTACATGGACGCCTTGAGATCCGACAGGCCGCAGGCCTTCGCACCGGTGGACGGCGTCGCGGCGTGCGTCGGGGAGCCGGACGTGGCGGATGTGGCGGATGTGGCGGGGGCGGAGGGCGTGGAGGGGGAAGTGGGGCCGGAGGTGGAAGTGGACGCCGCCGGCTTGACCGGAGCGCCCGACGGCGAAGAGCCCGCCCCCGCCGGGCTCCCGCCCGGCTGACACGCGGTCATGAGCAGGGTGGCCGCCGAAGCGGTCACCATGGCCGTCGCGACTCTGCGGATACCGATGCCGTACATGAAGTCCCCCGAAGTGGTTCAGGCGCCGGTCTCTCACCGGCACTCGTCGCTTCAGAGCGCGTCGTCGGTGTCCGGGGTTCACCTGCCGGGCTGTCTGTGACATGACGGTGACACAGCAGGTCCCACTGTGCATTTCGGGACAGTCCGACCGACTCGCCGATTCAGGGCCTGTGCGGCGGTGAATGGGGGGCCGCCCACAGGAGGTCGCGGGTCAGTTCGAGCACGCTCGGTGTGCCGGTCAGGCTCATCGCCTCGACGAGTTCGTCGGTGAGGTCGTCGATCAGGCGGGTCACACCGGCGGCGCCGCGGACGGTCAGCGCCCACAGGACGGGCCGGCCGATGAACACGGCGCGAGCGCCGAGGGCGAGGGCGGCGAGGATGTGGGTGCCGCGGCGCAGCCCGCCGTCGGCGTAGACCTCGGCTCCCGTGCCCGCCACCGCGTCGACGACCTCCGGCAGGGCCCAGGCGGTGGGCACCAGCCCGTCCAGCTGCCGCCCGCCGTGGTTCGAGACGATGAGGCCGGACGCCCCCGCGGCCACCAGTTCCCGCGCGTCGTCGCCGCGCAGCACGCCCTTGACGACGATGGGGAGGCCGCGGGCCCGTTCGCGCAGCCAGCCGATGACGTCGAGGGTCAGATCGGGTGCGCGCTCGGCCGCCTCGGGCGAGGGAATCCCGGTGACGTTGCCGTACAGGTCCTCCGGTCCGATGAAATCGTCGACCTGCGGCCCACGTTTGCCCCGTGACCCGTTGACCGGCGTGTCGGCGGTCAGTACGACCGCCCGCGCCCCGGCGGCGAGGGCCCGCTCCAGCGCCTCGATCGTCAGTATGGGATCCCTGGCCACATACACCTGCACCCACCACGGGGCCCCGCTCGGCACCAGGTCCGCGAACGGCACCGCGGTGTTCGAGGTCACCGCCAGCAGCGATCCCGCCGCCGCGACGCCCCGCGCGGTGGCGGCCTCCCCGTCCGGGTGGGCCTTGCGCTGCAGGGTGCTGGGCGCGACGAGTACGGGTGTACGAACGGGCGTGCCCAGTACGGTCGTAGAGGCGTCACACGTCGAGACGTCCCGCAACAGCCGTGCCCGGAAGCGGAACTGGTCCCAGGCCGAGGTCGCCTCCGCGACACTCATGCCGCGACCGGAGCCGCGCCGGAAGTACGCGTAGACGTCCTCCGGCAGCACCTCGGCGGCGCGCTCCTGAAGACCGTCCATCCAGCGACCGATGTCTGTCACCTGACATCCCTTCGTCGTACGGTACGACGAAGCAAGGGTGCCCCAGGCACCCGCCTCGGCGGTCTAATTCGCTCGACACCGAGGGCCGGGACGGTGATGCTGCACCCCTATGACGCGAACCGATACGCCCCCCGCGTGGGACGAGCGCACCCAGCTGACCACCTTCCTCGACTACGCCCGTGCCACCGCCCGCGCCAAGTGCGAGGGAGTCTCACCGGAGGGCGCGCGGCAGGCCCCGCTCCCCGGATCCCCGCTGATGACGCTGTGCGGGCTGATCAGCCACCTGCGCTGGGTCGAGCACTACTGGTTCCACGTGATGTTCCTCGGCGAGGAGGACGACGGGCCGATCGCGGCCGCGACGGAGGAGGATCCCGATCCGGAGATGCGGATCGCCGTCGATGTGCCGTTGCCCCGACTCCTCGACGAGTACGAGGAGCAGAGCGCCCGGTACCGTCTCCTGGTCGCCGAGCACGACCTGGACACCAGGGCCAAACGTCCGTTCCGCGACGGCCGGTACATGGACCTACGCTGGATCGTGCTCCACCTGATCGAGGAGACCGCTCGGCACAACGGCCACCTGGACATCGTCCGGGAACTGGTCGACGGCGAGAAGGGAGCCTGAAGCCATGGGCGAGTCGGCGGGGCTGAACCCGACCATCCGCACCCTCACGTTCGACTGCACCGGTGATCCGTACGATCTCGGTCTGTTCTGGAGCGAGTTGCTCGGCCGTCCGCTGGACGAGGACGACAAGCCGGGCGACCCGGAGGCGGTGCTGCGCGACCCGTCCGGCGGCCCGATGCTGCTTTTCGTGCGCGTCCCCGAGGGCAAGTCGGCCAAGAACCGCATCCACTTCGCCCTTCAGCCGCAGGGCCGCACCCGCGCCCAGGAGGTCGCCCGCGCCCTCTCCCTCGGCGCCCGCCAGATCGCCGACCACACCCGCCCGGACGGCGGCGGCTGGGTCACCCTCACCGACCCCGAGGGCAACGAATTCTGCGTGGAGCGCGGGGAGTTGGGCTGAGCGCGCGATAGCGCTACGCGCCCGTCACCCCGTTCAACGGCACCCGCCGCGCCTCCACCCTCCGCCGCGCGATGCGCCATCCCCCGTCACGCCGCACCACGACGTCCTCGTACGTCACCGATCCGCACCGGCCGTCCGCCATCACCCCCAGTCCTTTGGACCGCACCCGCGCACGGCCGTCCCCGAGGTCGCCGGTGATGACGATGTTGGTGACGTGATGGGCGACGGCGTTCCCGGCGCCGAGGGCGAGGGCCGCGTCCCGGATCGCCTCGATCCCGACCAACTCGCCCTGTCCGAAGGCTGACACGTCGTAGACGACGTCCTCGGTGAACAGTTCCGTCAGTTCGTCGAGACGTCCGTCGTCGAAGAGGTGGCCGTGCAGGGAGACCAACTCGGCTATGGCCAGGCGGTCTTCGGTGGCGAGAGTCATGGCGGGGCCTTCCGTGTGCGTACGGTCGCGTGCGGCATGGAGGCGTGACGGGCGTCACACTTCCGGGTTCGGACTTTCGCGCTTGCCGTGCATCTGGTCGGTGTCGGGTCACCGGGTGGCTTCGGAACAGCACATCTCCGTAGCCGTCCATTCCATTTCGCCGAGGAACTTTCATGGGTTATCTGCGCGGATTCGTCCCCTGGATCGTCGCCGGCGTCGCCACCAGCCCGGCCCGCTTGTCCGCCTTCGCACTCAACGGACGCGCCAGCCGCGACTCGATCCGCGTAATCTGCCCCCGCAGCCACGCCATATGGGCCGCCTGCCCGCGCCGCGCCAGCGCCCACTGGTCATGCGTCGCCTTGGTGATACTCCCCGCCCAACGCGCCGAACACGCCCCGGTCAACTCCCGCTTGCGCTGTGCCCGCGAGCCCGCATCATGTGCCGGCCCCTGCCGGGACCGGACCGCGAGATCACCAGCGGCCAGCGAACCCCAGAAACACACCCACCTCGGCCGGCACCGCCGCGTCCCGCTCGGACACCCGCAGCCGGTCCCGGACGGCGACCCCCGACGGACCGGGTACCACGAAGGACGCCGCCACCTCCCGCAACCCGCCCATCCGCCACCCCCATCCCCAAGACCCCGTCACCGCACCCAGCGACCACCACCCTCAAAGGTCACCCGTTCGACACAAGAATCCCCGTTCCCCCCGCAAAGAGCCCAGCACGCACCACCAGGAAGAACCCCGCACTCAGTCCCCCTCACCAAAACGCACCTGCACGCAGCACACAGGCAGCAGTTCCAAACCCCGTCGGCGCCGTCAGCCCCTGCCCCCGGACCTCGCCTGGCTCATGTTCCGGCAGGACAGGAGAGTCCAACGACTACGGGTGGTCTTCCCCGTACCTCCGCGGTGAGCGTTGTTCCGGCGGGGACGGCCGTGACGATCACCGTCTTGGCTGCTTGGGCCGCCTCAGGGTCTGGCAGGCGTGCCGGGGTCCGTGGTGGGGCGAGATCTGGCCGACGAGTTCCCGGAAGCAGATCAGGGCGGTGATGGGTGGGATTCCGACGACGACCATCGCCAGCAGGGAGCGCGGGGACTGGCCGACGCAGAGGGCGACCGCCGTGGCGGAGGCGATCAGCATCACGGACCAGGACCGTCTGGCGCTCCGGTGCTGAACGGACGCCCGAAGAATGGACAGACCTGCCACGAGCCACGGTCCGTACACCATCAGCGGCCACCATCGCGCCAACTTCGCGGAAACGACCAGTAGTGAAATACCACGCAGTTGGTTGTATGAATAAGAGACGGACCATCCCAGCATCATCACTGCGGATACAATGATCATTACGACCAGGAAAACAACCGTGATGATCCTGTGTTTAGCGGCAATGGCGTGGAATCCCGGGCGGGGCCTGCGCCGGTTGACCGGGCGGCGCGGCTGGGCGTGGCTGTGCGGCGGGGCCGGAGCGGCGGGCGTCACGCTCGACGTCGTGTACAGCATCTGCGCCAGCTCTTCGTCCGGATCCCACGCGTCCGGCTCGATCGCGGGCTCGGGGACGTGCCAGAAGTGTTGCGTCCCGAGCGGATCGGCACCGGTGAACGGTGGGTTCAGCGGATCATAGGCGGTGGCTCGCGGATCGAACTGAATGTCGCGGAGGGTGGGATCGTCCTGAGTCCAGTCCATCTGTCTGCAGCTCCTTCGCGCCCTGGCTCAGCGGGATCCATCTGCGGTGTGTCCGTCCCACGTGGCCCGCAGGTATTCGCTTTCCATATGGGTCATGGCCTTGAGGAACTCCTCGAGCAGGTCCGCGCAGTGCTCCAGTCGTGCCCTCCCGTCGGCGGTATCGAGCCAGTCGTTTGCGTGCATATCTTTTGTCGTCACGGCTGAATAACGAGCACCATAGGGCGTAAGGCATTCGGTCATTCAGGGGAATGTGTGTCCATAGATCCATAGATCAATAGAGATGATCGTGGTGTTATCGCGGAGAGGGCCCCGCCGGGTTTCCGGCGGGGCCCGTTGGGGGGAGCCGTGGGGGCGGACGTCAGCTCGTTTCGACGCCGACCGTCAGCGTGCCCGTGTAGCCCGACGCGGCCGTGCTGCCCAGGGCCGTCAGGGTGAGGAGGCCGGACGCGGCGCCTCCGTCGTCGTAGATCGAGTCCTGGGCGAGGGTGGTGCGGGTGACCGTGTTCGTGGAGTACGGGGGCGAGGTCGTGCAGGTGCGGTGTTTGGTCTCGTCCAGGCGGAGCGCCCGGGCGATCGCGTCCAGTACCTCCGCGGAGGCGTTGAGGGACAGTCCCTGCTCCAGCCGCGTGTAGTAGGACTGACTCACCCCCGCCGGCTGGGCCAGCTCGTCGCGCCGCGGTCCGGGCACGCGTCGGCGCTCCCCGAACGTCGAGAGCCCGACGTCGGCGGCCGCAGCTGCGCGCGACGCGTACGGAGGAATCGACCGAGCTGGTCCTTGCTGTTCATGGACTCGAGTATGGGCGGGTCGGGCGTGGGTAGCCTGCCCCTCTCCGTGACACGTTGTACCGGTCAGTTGCGCCTGGTGGAGGCGTAGTTGAGGAAGTCGGCCCAGGTGGTGGGGGAGAGGGTGAGGTGGGGGCCGTCCGTGTTCTTGGAGTCGCGGACGTGGATGGTGGAGGGGCAGGTGGCGACCTCGACGCAGTCGTCACCGGAGCCGCCGCTGTAGCTCGACTTGTGCCAGGAGAGGGCGACTTCGACGCAGTCGCCGGAACCGCTGCTGCTGTAGCTCGACTTGAACCACGCCAGTTCGCTGGTGCTCATAACGCTCCTCGCCTCCGCTGCAACAGGCTCACGGAGTCTTCAAGGGTGAGAGCCTGTGAACGCATCCTGGCATACCGCATCTGGAGCATGCTGACGACTTTTGGATCAGCGATGAGCTGGCCGCTCTCTTGCCCTTCGCAGTAGGCGAACCAACGGTTGTCGGGGGTCTCCAGCAGCCGCATGGGGCCGTCGAGCCCGGCATGCGTCTCCCGCACCTGCGGCATGACCTGGATCTCGACGTTTCGCAGCTCGGCGATCTCCAGCACGTGATCGATTAGTCCCCGCGTGACCTCCATCCCGCCCATGCGTCGCAGGATCAGCCCCTCCTCCAGGATGAAGCTGAACGCCGTGTTCGGCCGCTCCCGCAGCAGTCGTTGCCGCTCGGCTCGCGCCACCCACTGCGCCTCAACCTGCTCGTCGTCCATCGGAGGCAGCTGGTTCGTGAACAACGTCCGCGCATACGCCTCCGTCTGCAACAACCCCGGAATCAACCGGCACTCATAGGTATAGAGAGTGATCGCCGTCGTCTCCAGCCTCGCCCACTGCCTGAACCACGCCGCCAACCCCGGCTGCCTCGCCAGATGCCCCGCCGCCTTCCGTAACGCCCCGGTGTTGCCCAACACCTCCTCCGCCCGCTCCACGAACGTCGGATCCGGCATCCTCCGCCCCAGCTCCACCGACGCCACCGTGTGTTTGGAGAACCGCACCCGTTCCCCGAACTCCTCCCGGCTCAGCCCCGCATGCTCACGCAAGGCCTGTACGACCGCCCCGAACGTCCGCAGGCTGTCCGACGACCCGGGCTCTCCACCCGTCCCCACCGCACCATCGACCACCATGGGTCACCTCCCGCACCCCATGGTCACGCCCAGTGACCGGTACTGTCCAGTCCGTCACCGTGTACGCTCGCGCAGCGTACGTGGCGCCGACCTGGTGGAGTTCCCGCGATCACCGCCAGATTGGGCCCATGACCGCACCATCCACCCCCCAACACCCGGTTACCGTACGTGTGTTCACGCAGCGCCTCAGCGCCACCCCGCGCGGTGCCCGCCTCGCACGTCACCTCGCCCTGCACCAGCTGCACGCCTGGGGCATCCCGCACGGCACGGACGCCTCCGACGCCGTCGCCGTGATCGTCGCCGAGCTGGCCGCCAACGCGGTCACGCACGGGCGCGTACCGGGGCGGGACTTCGAACTGCGGCTGTCGCTCGTCACGGGCAGCGTCCGCGTCGAGGTCACCGACACGCGCAGTGGGCCGCGTCCGCCGGGACCCGGTGACGTACCGGCCGCCCGCCCCCTCGACGAAGGCGGTCGGGGCCTCGTACTCGTCGAGGCGCTCGCCGAACGGTGGGAGGTGCTGGACCGGGAGCCGCCCGGCAAGACCGTCCGCGCCGAGGTCGACCTGCCGGGGTGGCTGTCCCTGGTCAGGACGTCGAGCGTGTCGCCTTCCCGATCGACGACAGCACCGCCTGCGGATCCCCGCCCGGGGCCACCGACTTGCCGATCTGTGCCCTGATCGACGCCGCCACCTGGGACCAGTTGGTCTCGGAGAGGGGGTAGAGCTCCATGTTGCCCAGTGTGTCCAGGCCGTTCCAGAGCTTGCTGTACTGCTTGTCCTCGCGCATGGCGGCGCTCGCCGCGGTGGTCACGGGCAGGAGCTGGTACTCGGCGGCCTGCTGGGTGACGTACTTGTCGCCGTAGAGGAAGTCGAGGAACTTGCCCGTGTCCTCGCGGTGGCCGGCCGAGCGGAAGGCGATCGTCCAGTCGGCCGTGCCCATGGTCGGCACGGTCCGGCCGGTGCGGCTCGGGAGCGCGACGGTGCCGTAGGGGACGCTGAGGGTCGAGTCCTCGATCTGGCGCATCAGGGAGAGCGGGGCGTTGACCATGGCAGCCTTGCCGTCCATGAAGGCCTGGAGGGCGGCGCCGCGGTTGAGCTTGCCGGGGAGGGTCGGGCCCGTGAGGCCCTCGGCGACGAGGGAGGAGCGCAGCCACTTCAGCGTGGAGACGTTCTCCTTGGAGGTGAGGGCGTAGCTGCCGCTGTTGTCGGTGTAGCCGCCGCCTCCGGCCAGCAGCCAGGTCAGCGTCTCGGCCTCCGCCTCCTCCGGGCCGAGGGGCAACGCGATCGGGTACGTCACGCCCATGGCCTTCAACGCGCGTGCGTCCACGATGAGTTGGTCCCAGGTGGTGGGGGGCTTCAGGCCCGCCCGGGAGAAGAGGTCCTTGTTGTAGTACAGGAGGCGGGTGCTCGCCGTGAACGGCAGGCCGTACTGGACGCGGCGCACCTGCCCGGCCTCCGCGAGGCTCGGTACGAAGCTGCCCTGGGCGGAGATCGACAGCAGCTCGTCCGCCCGGTAGAGCATGCCCTTGGCCGCGTACTCGGCGTAGCTGTCGGTCTGCACGACGTCCGGCGCCCTGCCCTGCTTGACGAGTACGGCGACCTTCGCGTCGACCTCGTCGGCCGGGTAGACCTTCGTGTCCACCCGGATGTCGGGATGGGCGGCCTGGAAGGCGAGGCCGACGCGGTCCCAGAAGCCGATGGAGTTCTTGTGGACGCTGTCGCCGTAGTTCGTCGCGACGACGGTGAGGGTCGTGGTCTTCGCCTCCGACGCGGAGTCCTTGCCGCAGCCGCTCACGCCCACCGTGAGGCCCAGCGCGGCCGTCATCGTCATCATGATCCGGGCTCTGCGACGCACGGCTCCCACCCCTCCTGGACGAAGAGCGTTGATCGTAGGCCGGGAGAGGCGGTGGCCACAGGGCCGCCGCCGTTGCGTTTTGGTTCCGGTGGTGTGACGGGACAGGTGATCTCATGGGCGCCGTCAACGACTCACAAGGAGATCGACCGTTGGTTGCCAGCAATCTTGTTCTCATCTCCAACGCCGGTGACGTGGGCCGCACGGTCCTCGACCAGCTGCGCGCGCAGGACGTGCGCGCACGTGTGATGGTCCGCCGCGACGACGGGCGTGCGGCCGAGTTGCGTGTGCTCGGCGCGGAGGTCGTCATCGGAGACCTGACCCGGCCCGAGACCGTCGCCGCCGCGCTGGAGGGTGTCCGGCGGATGTACTTCGCGATGCCGGTATCGCCCGATCAACTGCTGGCGGCGACCGTGGTGGCCAGCGTGGCGCGCGAGCACGGAGAGCTGGACGGCCTGGTCGACATGTCCCAGATGACGGTGTCGCAGATGACCGCCACCAGCACCGGGGAGTCGGACCAGCAGCGGCTGCACTGGCTGTCGGAGCAGGTGTTCGACTGGTCGGGCCTGCCGGTGGTGCACGTCCGGCCGACGGCCTTCCTGGACAATCCGCTGTTCACCACGCTGGCGGCGCGATCGATCCGTGACAACGGCACGATCGTGCTGCCGTTCGGCACCGGACGCACCTCGCCGATCGCCGTGGACGACGTCGCCCGGGTCGTCGCCACCGTGCTCCGAGACCCGGCCCCGCACGTCGGGCACGTCTACGAGCTGACCGGGCCGCGCACGGTCGACATGACCGAGATGGCCGAGGAGTTCTCACGGGCGCTGGGGCGGCCGGTGTCCTATGTCGACGTGCCGCTGGACCGGTGGCGGAGTGAGGTGCTCGCCAAGGCGGGCCTGCCGCCGCACACCGAACAGCACATCGCCACCATGGCCCGACTGCACCGGGAGAACCGCTACGACCGCGCATCCGACGACGTCGAACGCGTCACGGGCGTGCCTGCCCGGACGATCGAGGCGTTCGTGGCCGCGCGCAGACACCTCTACCTGGACTGATCCCCGCGCACACGCCGGCGGACAGGTTCTAGCCGACCTGGTTGTACATCGCGCCCGCGGCCGGCCAGCCCGTGGGCTGGGGTGCGGGCGTCGGTTCCGGCTCGGTGCGGCCCCGTACCTGGGCTGCGGTCAGGCCCCGGTTGCGCAGGCCCGGCATGCCGGTCTGGCCCAGCCCGGCGGCAGGGGCGGGGGCCATGGCGGGCATCGCCGGTGCCTGCGGCGGCGGCTGCATCGACCGTGCCTGCGCCTGGGCCGCCGGTGACGGGGCCTGGGCGACGGCGGGGATCGGCGCCTGCTGTCGTTGTGCCTGTGCCTGTGCCTGTGCAGTCTGGGCCATCTGGGCCATCTGAGCGACCGCGGACATCGGCGGCGCCTGCGGCGTCATCTGGGCGGCCGGTTGCATCTGAGGGGCGGGCTGCATCTGGGCCACCCCGGGCATCTGCGCGACGTTGGGCATCTGGGCCACGTTGGGCATCTGGGCGACCGCGGGCATGGGCTGCTGCTGCGGCGGTGCAGGCGCGGGCATTCGTGCCGCGGGCTGTTGCTGCGGCGGCATCATCGCGGCGGCCGGAGCCGGGGCGGGGACCAGGCCCGGCATCCCGGTGGGGGCCTGCGCCGGGGCCGGGCCCGGCCAGGTCTGGGCGGGCGGCAGGCTCGGCATCGCGGCGGCCTGCGCGGCCAGCGGCATGCCGACCCCGTTCGTCTCGCTGATCAGACGGTCCACCGCCGCCGTACCCGAGCAGTAGCTGGTCCCTGTGCCCAGCTCGGGTACGGCGGCTCCCCTCCTGGACCCGTAGAGCACCTGTTCCATGCCGGACACCAGGCGACGCACGTCCGTCTGGGGGCGCACCACGAGTCTCAGGAAGCGACTGGACGAGCCGATCTTGTTGCCGCACTCACGGACGAGGATCCGGTGCTCGGTCAGCAGCCGGTCGCGGACGACGGTGCCTTCGGCGCCCACGGGAAGCCGTACGAAGAGGAAGTTGCCCTGCGAGGGGTAGACCGTCAGGCCGGGGAGCGCCGAGAGCTGGCGGGCCATGTCGAGGCGGTCGCGGCGCACCAGGTGCAGGCTCTCCATGTACTCGGCGCCGTGCTCCTTGAGCATGAACACCACGGTCTCCGCGAAGGAGTTGAGGTTCCACTTGGGCAGCATGGAGCGGACCTTGCCCGCGAGCGCGGGGTTGGCCACGAGGTAGCCGAAGCGGATGCCGTGCAGGCCGAAGTTCTTGCCGAGGCTGCGCAGGACGATGACGTTGGGCCGCAGGACGGCCTCTTCCACGACACTCGGGTCGTTCTCGGCGTCGGCGAACTCCAGGAACGACTCGTCGATGACGATCAGGTCCAGGTCCTGGAGCTGGTCCATGAAGTTGACGACCGCGCGGCGGCTGAGGAAGCCGCCGTCGGGGTTGTTCGGGTTGCAGATGACGGCGACACGGGTGCCGCGGGCGCGGATGAACTCGATGTACTGGGCCGGGTCCAGAGCGAAGCCGTTGGACTCCATGAGCGGGAACATGTCGACCCGCTTGCCGGTCTCCATGGGCTGGTCGGTCCAGCGGCCGAAGGTGGGGACGGGGATGGCGAGGGACTCGCGCACGAGCAGGTGGTCGATCCAGGTGATCAGTTCCGTGGAACCGTTGCCCATCGCGACACAGCTCGGCGGAAGTTGGAGCAGCGCGCACAGCTCGGCCGTGATCGTGTCGGCGCTGCTCGGGTAGTACGTGATGATCTCGCGCAACCGCCCGGCCAGTTCGTCGAACATGCCGGGGGTGGGGAAGTACGGGTTGCACGGGATGCAGAAGTCGATCGGGCCGACTCCATCGCTCTCGCGGGCCAGCGCAGCCATCGAGGGGCTGTGCGCCGCAGTACCGCGGAACAGCGAGGCGACGTTGTCGGCCATGGAACCTCCGGTCTCTGGGTGGCCCGTGCGGGGGAGCACGGGCCGCCCTCTCATACGGAGGCGGAGGGGGCGCCGTTCAACTCGTGGGGATCGAGTAAGGGTTGACTTTTCCAGGCAACCGAAAGGGCCCCGGTGGCGTCACCCACCGAGGCCCCGATGTCACGCGGACGTCAGACGGATGTCACGCGCTGAACGAGTGGACCGTCGTCGTGCGGTACGTCTGCCCAGGTCGCAGCACCGTCGAGGGGAACGACGGGTGGTTCGGCGAGTCCGGGAAGTGCTGGGTCTCCAGGCACATGCCGTCGCCCTGCCGGTAGGTGTGTCCGGAGGGGCCGACCAGGGTGCCGTCCAGGAAGTTGCCCGAGTAGAACTGCACGCCCGGCTGGTCCGTCGCGATCTTCAGGGTGCGGCCGGACTTCGGGTCGCGCAGGGTCGCGATGTGCTCGGGCCTGGCGGTGACGCCCTTGTCGAGGACCCAGTTGTGGTCGAAGCCCTTGGCGGTGACCAGCTGGGGGTGGCCGACGCGGATGTCGCGGCCGATCGGCTTGGCCTTGCGGAAGTCGAAGGGGGTGCCCGCGACCTTGGCCAGCTCACCGGTGGGGATCAGTCCCGAGTCGGTGGGTGTGTAACGGCCCGCGGCCAGGTGCAGCTCGTGGTCGTAGATGCCGCCGCTGCCCTCGCCGGCGAGGTTGTAGTACGTGTGGTTCGTGAGGTTGACGACCGTGGCCTTGTCGGTGGTGGCCCGGTAGTCGATGCGCCAGTCGCCGTGCCTGGTGAGGGTGTACGTCACCTTCACCTTCAGCGTGCCCGGGTAGCCCATCTCGCCGTCGACGCTGGTGTAGTGGAGGTGCAGGCCGACGTCGGAGCCCGAGGTGAAGCCCTCGATGTCCCACACCTTGGTGTTGAAGCCCTTGGCGCCGCCGTGCAGGCTGTTCACGCCGTCGTTGACGGAGAGCTGGTAGGCCTTGCCGTCCAGGGTGAACTGTCCCTTGGCGATGCGGTTGCCGTAGCGGCCGATCGTCGCCCCGAAGAACGTCGTCCCGGCGACGTACGAGGCGAGGTTGTCGTATCCGAGGGAGACGTTGGCGTAGCGGCCGTGCCGGTCGGGGATCTCCAGGGACTGGACGATGCCGCCGTAGGAGATGACCTTCAGGCGCGTGCCGCCGTTCTCCAGCGACCAGCGGTAGACCTTGGTGCCGTCGGCGAGCTTGCCGAAGAGCTCCTTCACCGGCTTCCTGCCTCCTGTGCTGGCGTGGGCGGTGCCGACCGTGCCGGCGGCGAGTCCCGCGGCCGCGGCCGCGGCGATGACCGTACGTCTGCTCGTTTCCATGTGCGGCTCCTGCAGTGGAAGAGGAAGGCCCCCACCGTGGTGGGGGCCTTGACGAGACTTACGAACCGACCTTGCGCTTGTTCCACACGTCGAAGCCGACCGCGGCCAGCAGTACCAGTCCCTTGATGACCTGCTGCCAGTCGGAGCCGATGCCGACGAGGTTCATACCGTTGTTCAGCACGCCCAGGACGAGACCACCGATGATCGCGCCGAGGACCGTGCCCACGCCGCCGCTCATCGACGCGCCGCCGATGAACGAGGCCGCGATCGCCTCCAGTTCGAAGTTCAGACCGGCCTTGGGCGAGGCCGCGTTGAAGCGGGCGGCGAAGACCAGACCCGCCAGGGCCGCGAGCATGCCCATGTTCAGGAAGACCAGGAAGGTGACCTTCTTGTCCTTCACACCCGACAGCTTGGCAGCCGGGAGGTTGCCGCCGATCGCGTAGATGTGCCGGCCGATGACCGCGTTGCGCATCAGGTAGCCGAAGCCGGCGACCAGGACGCCGAGGATCAGCAGGACCACCGGGGCGCCCTTGTAGCTGGCGAGCAGCATGGTGACGGTGGCGACGGCGGCGATCAGCGCGACGAGCTTGAGGAGGAAGAGGTTCCGCGGCAGGACGTCGAGCGAGAACTCCTGCTGACGCCCGCGGTCGCGGACCTCCTTGACCACCACGAACGCGATCAGCCCGATGCCCAGGAGCAGGGTCAGGTTGTGGTAGTTCGTGTTGGGACCGACCTCGGGCAGGAAGCTGTTGGCGACCTTCTGCAGGCCCTCGGGGAACGGGCCGATCGTCTGGCCCTTGAGGAAGATCTCGGTCAGACCGCGGAAGGTCAGCATGCCCGCCAGGGTCACGATGAACGACGGTATGCCGAGATACGCGATGAGGAACCCCTGCGCGGCGCCCGCGGCGGCGCCCATGGCCAGACACAGCACCAGGGCGATGGGCCAGGAGATGTCGTGGTTGACCATCAGCACGGCTCCCACCGCGCCCACGAACGCCGTCAACGAGCCGACCGACAGGTCGATGTGGCCCGCGATGATGACGAGCATCATGCCGATCGCGAGGATCAGGATGTAGCTGTTCTGCAGCACCAGGTTGGAGACGTTGCGCGGCAGCAGCAGGTCGCCGTCGGTCCACACGGCGAACAGCACCACGATCAGACCGAGGGCGAACAGCATGCCGTACTGCCGCATGTTGCGGCGCATGCCGTCCAGCATCAGCTGAAGCAGGCTCTCGCCCGTGGCCGAGCCGCTCTTGCCGGGCGGCGCCGGGGCCGGCGTCTTGGCGGTCACATCCGTGCTCATCGGGTTACCTCTTTGTCCTTCGTCATCTGGCGCATCAGCGTTTCCTGCGAGGCCTCCGCCCGCGAGAACTCACCCGTCAGCCGTCCTGCGGCCATCGTGTAGATGCGGTCGCACATTCCGAGCAGCTCCGGGAGCTCGGAGGAGATGAAGACGACCGCCTTGCCCTCGGCCGCCAGCTTGTCGATGACCGTGTAGATCTCGAACTTGGCGCCCACGTCGATCCCGCGGGTCGGCTCGTCGAGGATCAGCACCTCGGGGCCCGCGAAGATCCACTTGCTGAGGACGACCTTCTGCTGGTTGCCGCCCGACAGCTTGCCCACCGGCTCGAAGACGGTCGGCGCCTTGATGTTCATGGACTTGCGGTAGCCCTCGGAGACCTGCCGCTCCTCGTGCTCGTCGACGATCCCGCGCTTCGCCACCTTGCCCAGGGCACTGAGCGTGATGTTGCGGTTGATCGTGTCGATGAGGTTGAGGCCGTAGTGCTTGCGGTCCTCGGTGACGTACGCGATGCCGTGTCCGACCGCTTCGGACACGGTCTTCGTACGGATCTCCTTGCCGTCCCGGAGTACCGTGCCGCCCGCGTACCGGCCGTAGGTGCGTCCGAAGACGTTCATCGCCAGTTCGGTGCGTCCGGCGCCCATGAGCCCCGCGATACCGACGATCTCCCCACGCCGCACGGAGATCGACACGCCGTCGACGACCTTGCGCTGCTGGTCGATCGGGTGGAACACGGTCCAGTCGCGGACCTCCAGGGCGGGCGCGGCGCCCTCCTCCGGGTGGTGCGGTGTCCGCTCCGGGAAGCGGTGTTCGAGGTCGCGGCCCACCATGCCGCTGATGATCCGGTCCTCGGTGGTCTCCGGGGCCTTCACGTCGAGGGTCTCGATGGTCCGGCCGTCACGCAGGATGGTCACCGAGTCCGCTACCCGCGCGATCTCGTTCAGCTTGTGGGAAATGATGATCGAGGTGATGCCCTGGTTCTTCAACTCCAGGATGAGATCCAGGAGTTTGCCGCTGTCCTCGTCGTTCAGGGCGGCCGTCGGCTCATCCAGGATGAGCAGCTTCACCTGCTTCGACAGCGCCTTCGCGATCTCCACGAGCTGCTGCTTGCCCACGCCGATGTCGGCGACGCGGGTCTGCGGGTTCTCGTCGAGCCCGACCCGCCGCAGCAGCTCGGAGGCGTGCCGCAGCGTCTCGGTCCAGCTGATGAGCCCGCGGGTGGCGTGCTCGTTGCCGAGGAAGATGTTCTCCGCGATGGAGAGGTAGGGAACCAGGGCCAGTTCCTGGTGGATGATCACGATGCCGTGGTGCTCACTGGCCCTGATGTCCTTGAAGGAGCAGACCTCCCCCTCGAAGAGGATGTCCCCCTCGTAACTCCCGTGCGGGTGAACGCCGGAGAGGACCTTCATCAAGGTCGACTTGCCGGCGCCGTTCTCCCCGCAGATGGCATGGACCTCGCCCTGTTGGACGGTCAGAGTGACGTCCGACAGCGCCTTGACGCCGGGAAAGGTCTTGACGATCGAGCGCATTTCCAGGACGGGTCCCGCCATGGTCGTGCCTTCCAATCACTAGGAGGTGGCGGTTACTTGAGGTCGCTGTCCTTGTAGTAGCCGGTGCCGACCAGTTCCTTCTCGTAGTTGGTCTTGTCGACGCTGACCGGCTGGAGCAGGTAGGCGGGGACGACCTTGGTGCCGTTGTCGTACGTCTTGGTGTCGTTCAGCTCGGGCTTCTTGCCCTTGAGGGCCGCGTCGACCATGCCCGAGGCCACCGTCGCCAGCTTGCGGGTGTCCTTGTAGACGGTCTGCGTCTGCTCGCCCGCGATGATCGACTTCACCGAGGCCAGCTCGGCGTCCTGGCCGGTGACGACCGGCAGCGGCTTGCTCTTGGAGCCGTAGTCGTCCGACTTCAGCGAGGAGAGGATGCCGATGGAGATGCCGTCGTAGGGCGAGAGCACCGCGTCGACCCGGGCGCTCTTGTACGACGAGGTCAGGATGTCGTCCATGCGCTTCTGGGCGGTGCCGCCGTCCCAGCGCAGGGTGGTGACCTGGTTCAGCGCGGTCTGGCCGGACTTGACGACGAGCTGCTTCTTGTCGATGTACGGCTGCAGGACCTTCATCGCGCCGCCGAAGAAGTACTTCGTGTTGTTGTCGTCGTTCGAGCCGGCGAAGAGCTCGATGTTGAACGGGCCCTTCTTGGAGCCGTCCGCGAGACCGAGCTTCTGCAGGATGTAGTTGCCCTGGAGCTCGCCGACCTTCTCGTTGTCGAACGACGCGTAGTAGTCGACGTTCTTGGTGCCGAGGATCAGTCGGTCGTAGGAGATCACCGGGATCTTGGCGTCGGCGGCCTGCTGGAGCACGTTGTTCATCGACTTGTTGTCGATGGCCGCGATGATCAGGGCCTTCACACCCTGCGTGATCATGTTCTCGATCTGCGAGACCTGCGTGTCGGGGTCGTCCTCACCGAAGGCCAGCTTGGTCTTGTAGCCCTTCGACTCGAGGTCCTTGACCACGTTGTTTCCGTCGCCGATCCAGCGCTCGGAGGACTTGGTCGGCATCGAGATGCCGATCGTGGCGCCCTTGGTGCTCCCCGAGGAGCTCTTGCTGCCGCCGTCGCTGTTCTGGCCGCAGGCGGTCAGCGTGAGGGCGAGGGAGGCTGCGCCGGCTATGGCGGTGAGGGCAGCTCTGCGGTTACGCATGATCATCATCCTTGATGTCTTGGACCGGCTCGGTCTCGCGTTACGGGGATGCTCCGAGAGCGTTGCGAGGGAAAGACCGAGTAGAGGTGTGTGGGATTGTGCGCGGCTGTGTCGGCTTGTGTGAAGGGGGTTTGTGCGAACGTTATGAGGTGGTGTTGAAGCGCGTGAGAGTTCCGGGCAGCCGGGAGCCGAGCGGCGCCATGTCGCCGTCCGCTCCGTGCCGCGCGAGCAGGTCCAGGGCGAGCCGGCCGCGTCGCACCCGTTCCTTGGCGGTGTTCAGGGTCAGGTCCCGCAAGTGGTGCCCGTACGGGTAGATTCCGGGGGCTTTGGACAGGCCGAACTTGAGGTAGATCGGCGCGCCGCGCCGGATCAGCTCGGCGACCTCGTACATCCGCACATAGCCGCCGAGATCGTCGGGAGCCTCGATGTACATGTCCATCGGAGCGGCCGAAACTCGCCGTATCTCGGTGAGATGATCGAGCGTCAGATCGCTCGGTACGTTGATGGAGTCCGCGCCGAGGTTCTCGTACACCGCGTACGAGGCCGGGTTGACCGGGCCCACCAGTGCCGAGAGCTTGAGGGTCGTGTCGGCCGGGATGATCCCCGCCTCGCGCGCCCGGTGCAGGGTCCACAGCACGCCCTCGTCGGCGACGAGGAGGCACTTGACGCCCAACTCCGTCGCCCGGACGGCGTCTTCGACGCAGCCGGCCACCGCGTCGTGGCCACGGGCCCGCAGGCCGCCGCCGCGCGAGTCCGAGCGTACCGAACCGCCGATGTCCCAGGTGCCGCGCGGCCCGGTGAACAGGCAGAGCTCGATGTCCCGTTCACCGGTGGCCTCGACCATCTCGGTGATCTCGGCGTCGGTCAGCATCCAGACACCGCTGCCCTGGCTGATCCGGTGGATCGGTACGTCGAGCCGCGAGGACTCCTTGAGGACCACGGCCAGGGCCTCGGGCCCCTCCACGGAGGGAACCTCGGTGCGCCAGCGGCCGCCCCCCGGGAAGGTGTGCGGCGAGGCGTCGGCGGGAGAGAGGGCGGGCGCGCCCAGGCCGAGCGCGGCGAGCGCCTGCTCACCGGGTCGACGGGCTGCCGTAGGGGCGGCGTCGGTCACTGGCTGTCCTTCGTGATCGAGGGTGGCGCGTACAGATGTGGTGCGCGTACAGATGTGGTGCGTGTGGTGCGCGTACAGATGTGGTGCTGTGGTGCGTGTACTGGTGTGGTGCGCGTACCAGTCTGTTCGGTATTTCGAACGAGGTTCGCGTTCTTGGGTACGCGGAGCCTGGGTGGTACGCCGGTACGGAGCCGTCAGGTAACTCCGTACCGGCGTACGGCTTGGGGGGACTACGGCTTCAGCAGGACCTTTCCGACCTTGGGGTCGCCGGACCCCACCAGCTCGATGGCCTGCGGGAACTCGGCGAGCGGCAGCTCGTGCGTGACCAGCGGCAACGGGCTGAGCAGCCCCGCGCCGAAGACCCGCACGGTGTGCGCCCAGGCCGCCGGCGGCGCCCCGAACACGGTGTGCACCTCCAGCTGCCGTACGACGAGATCGGTGGGGTCCAGCCCCTCCGCACCCGGCGCCGGGATCCCCGTGAGGACCAGGCGTCCGCCCCGCCTCAGCAGGGAGGCGGCGGTGCGCGCGGCGGACGCGGACCCGGCGGTCTCGATGACGACGTCGAAGTCGTCGGGGAGTTCCTGGTCCTTCGTACGGAAGTCGGTGGCGCCGAAGTCCTTCGACAGCGCCGCCCGGTCCGGCCGGGTCCCGACCACGAGCAGCTCCGCCGGAGAGTTCGCCTTCAGGAACTGGATCGCGAACATCCCGAGCGTGCCGGTCCCGACCACGGCGACCCGCTCACCGGGCCGGGCGTTCGCCTTCAGCGCGGCGGCCGCGATGCAGGCGGCGGGCTCCAGGAGGGCCGCCGCCGTCAGGTCGGCGTCGTCCGGCAGCACGTGCAGCAGCCGGGCCGGGAGCGTCAGCGTGGTCGCCATCGCGCCCGGCTGGGTGAACCCGGTCTCCTCGTACCCCGCCGTGCACAACGTTGTCTCGCCCGTGTGGCAGCGGTCGCAGACCTGGCAGTTGCGGAAGCCCTCGCCGACGACCTTGCGTCCGACGATCGACTCCGGCACCCCGGCCCCGACCGCCTCGACGGTCCCCGACCACTCGTGGCCGGGCGTGAGCGGATAGCGGACGTACCCGTCAGGGCGGTTGCCCTGGTAGACCTCACGGTCGCTGCCGCAAATACCCACGGCGTGGACCCGCACCAGGGCCTCACCGGCGCCCGGCCGCACCGGCTCGTGGTCGACCAGCCGGTGCTCGCCCGGCGCCTCGACGACGACCGCGGTGCTCACGCGGTCCCCTTGGGCTTGCGCTGTTCCCAGCCGTCGGCCCAGAGGTCGAAGCGGGCCTGCTGCTGCGGGAACTCGGCCGCCGCGTCGACGTCCAGCTCGACTCCGAGACCGGGCTCGTGAGACAGCTCGAAGTAGCCGTCGACGACCTGCGGGGCGCCCTTCACGACCTTCTTGATCTCCGCGTCCGCGAAGTCGTTGAAGTGTTCGAGGATCTTGAAGTTGGGGGACGTGAAGCCGACTTGGAGGGAGGCGGCGGTGAGGACCGGGCCACCGACGTTGTGCGGCGCGACGAGGACGTAGTGCGCCTCGGCGGTGGCGGCCAGCTTCCGCGTCTCCCAGATGCCGCCGATGTGGCCGACGTCGGGCTGGATGATGTCCACGGCCTGGCTCTCGAAGAGCTCGCGGAACTCGATGCGGTCGTGGATGCGCTCACCGGTCGCGACCGGGATGTCCACCTTGGCGGCGACCTTCTCCAGGGCCTTCAGGTTCTCCGGCGGGACCGGCTCCTCCAGCCACGCGGGCTTGAAGGGCGCGAGCTCGCGGGCGAGCCGGACGGCGGTGGAAGGGGAGAACCGGCCGTGCATCTCCAGCATCAACTCGGCCTCGGGCCCGATCGCGTCGCGCACGGCCTCGATCAGCGAGACGGAGTAGAGCGTCGCCTCGTGGTCGAGCTCGAAGTGCCCGGTCCCGAAGGGGTCGATCTTCAGTGCCTTGTACCCGCGTGCCACGACCTCCTGGGCGGCCTTGTGGTAGGCCTCCGGAGTTCGCTCGGTCGTGTACCACCCATTGGCGTAGGCCTTGACCTTGTCGGTGACCTTGCCGCCGAGCAGCTGCCACACGGGGACGCCGAGGGCCTTGCCCTTGATGTCCCAGCAGGCCATCTCGATGACCGCGATGCCGGACATCACGATCTCGCCGGCGCGCCCGTAGTCGCCGTACTTCATCCGTCGGACGAGGTCCTCGACAGCGAACGGGTCGGAGCCGAGAATGTGATTGGCCTCCGCCTCTCGCAGATAGCCGATCAGTGCGTCGGTGTGGCCCAGCATGCGGGTCTCGCCGACTCCGGTCAGGCCCTCGTCGGTGTGCACCTGGACGTATGTCAGGTTGCGCCAGGGCGTCCCGACCACGTGTGTGCTGATTCCCGTGATGCGCACGGCAGTTGCCCCCTGTGCTCTTGCGGCTCTGTTCGAAATTTCGTCACACGTTCGAAATGCTGGCGTGACAGTAAGGACGTGGCCCCGGAGGTGTCAATGGGTCGAACGGAACGGTCGGCGGCGGATTTTGCCGGTATGCCTCGGCTCGTCGCGCGCGCGATGGTGCGAACGGGGTGCGGGGCGCGCCGGAACAGGCGGTTCCCTACATAACTTTCACAGCTGTGACTATGAACGTTACCTTTGAGGAACTTAGTCTTCCGGCGTCATGGACTACTGCGACCCGTGCCGACGGCACCTCAATGGCGCCCTTGCTTGCCCGGGGTGCGGCACCTCCGCCGAACAGCTCCGCACACATGCGGAGGAGACCGGCATGCGTGCCGGAACGGGCGCTGGGGCGGTCGACGCCGGCGCCGACTCGTTGTACGAGGGCGACAACGACGACGAGGATCACGGCGACGAGGACGAGGACGGCGAGGGGGAGCGGTCCGGGCGGGCCGCTGCCCGGCGGCGGGATCGTGGGCGAGGCCGGGGCCGGGACTCGGAGGGGCCCGGCGGTGCGAGCCGGCGGGACCGGAAGGCCGCGGCGCACCGTCGTCGGCGGCGTCGGGTGCTGCTCGTCGCCGCGGGGTTCGTGCTGGCGGCGGGTGGGCTGAGTCTCGCGGAGCTCGGCATGGACGGGCCGGGGCTGTTGCCGAAGCCGGCCGCGGCCGGGGGTGAGTCGCCGGACGGGTCGGCGACCTCGGGCGCCGGGACGGCGCGGCCGGTCACCGGCGCGGGGGGTTCGTCCGGTGGTACGTCGGCTGCGACGGCCTCTCCGGACGCGTCGGCGTCGCCCTCCGCTTCCAAGTCCGCCAAGGATGACAAGTCCAAGGACGACAAGAAGAAGGACTCGCAGGAGCAGTCGGCCACGGCGGGTACGGGTGTGGTGCCGTCCGCGACGTCCGGCCCCGTGTCCTCCACTCCACCGAAGTCGTCCCCCAAGCCGACGGCCGCGCCGACCTCGGCCGCGCCGTCGCCATCGCCTTCACCTTCACAGTGCAACCGTTTCCTGTGGTGGTGCACGTAGGGGGTCCGTGGGTTTGTCGGCTGCGGCTGCGTGGGGGTTGCTCGCGCAGTTCCCCGCGCCCCTGAAAGCTCGGGGCGAAGCCCCGTCTCAGGGGCGCGGGGAACTGCGCGGCCGGCCCCCGCTCGGCCGCACCCGAGAACTACGGCGTGAGCATTCTCTGCAGGAGGTCCCGGAGGGACAGGCGCTCCTCGGTGGAGAGGCCCGCCAGGGGCTCGCGGGCGAAGTCGAGCGCGTCGCGGAGGGAGCGTGCGACACGCCGGCCCTCCTCCGTCGCCGCGGCCAGCTTCACACGGCGGTCGGACGGGTCGGGGCGCCGCTCGGCCAGGCCCCGCGCCTCCAGCCGGTCCACGATCCCGGTCACGTTCGACGGCTCGCACTTCAGCTTCTGGGCGAGCCGCCGCATCGGCAGCGGCTCCAGGGAGAGCAGGCTCAGAAGTCGCGCCTGCGCCCCGGTGAGCGCATGCTCGGCGGCAGCCTCCTCGTACTCCTCGTGATAGCGGGCCACGACCGTGCCGATGAGGTCCACGACCTCGAGGGTCAGCGGGTCGATACGGGTGGTTCTTTGCGTGGCCATGGGCTCCAGGCTACTCCGTTACTTGACATCATGAAATATTGAGGAGCATGGTTGTTTCAGGTACTGAAGTATTAGAGCCGTAGCCGCACGTACCCGTGCATGCACGTAGGAAAGGCATCCCCTCATGACCGAGACCCAGCTCCCCGCCGTCAACCGCGAATGGCACCTGGTCAGCCGCCCGGTCGGCTGGCCGAAGCCCGAGGACTTCGCCCTGGTCGAGGCCGAGGTCCCGCAGCCGGGGGAGGGCCAGGTCCTCGTACGGAACGCGTACGTGTCCGTCGACCCGTACATGCGCGGCCGCATGAGCGCCGCCAAGTCCTACGTCGCCCCCTTCGAGCTGGGCAAGGTCATGCAGGGCGGCGCGGTCGGTGAGGTCATCGCCTCCAACGCCGAGGGCATCGAGGTCGGCGACCACCTCCTGCACTTCTTCGGCTGGCGCGAGTACGCCGTCGTGGACGCCAAGCAGGCCGTCAAGGTGGACCCGCAGGCCGCGCCGCTGTCGACGTACCTCGGTGTCCTCGGCATGACCGGACTCACCGCCTACGCGGGCCTCCTGCGCACCGCCGCCTTCAAGGAGGGTGACTCCGTCTTCGTGTCGGGTGCGGCCGGCGCCGTCGGCAGCCAGGTCGGGCAGATCGCCAGGCTCAAGGGCGCCTCGCGCGTCATCGGCTCCGCCGGCTCCGACGAGAAGGTCAAACTGCTCGTCGAGGAGTACGGGTTCGACGCCGCCTTCAACTACAAGAACGGGCCGGTCGGCGAGCAGCTGCGCGCCGCCGCCCCCGACGGCGTCGACGTCTACTTCGACAACGTGGGCGGCGACCACCTGGAGGCGGCCATCGGCTCCCTCAACCGGGACGGCCGCATCGCCGTCTGTGGCATGATCTCGGTCTACAACAGCACCGAGCCCGTCCCCGGCCCGAAGAACCTCGCCCGCCTCATCCAGACCCGCGGCCGCATCCAGGGCTTCCTGGTCGGCGACCACTACGACCTCCAGGCGCAGTTCGTGCAGGAGGTCGGCGCCTGGGTCCGCTCCGGCGAGCTCAAGTACAGCGAGACGGTCCTCGAGGGCATCGAGAACAACCTGGAGGCGTTCTTCGGCGTCCTGCGCGGCGACAACGTCGGCAAGATGATCGTCAAGCTCTGACCCTCCGGTCCTCTGACCCTCCGACCCTCCGGCTCTCTGGAGAGGCTGTCGCTGGACTTCCGGCATGCGGTAACTTCTTTCCGAAGCCGTCGCGATCGTGGGCGCGAGTCGCGGCGGACCAGGGAGGAACGCACCGTATGTCCATCCAGCAGACCGATGTCCTCTACACCGCCGTCGCCACCGCCGAGAACGGTCGCGACGGCCGGGTCGCCACCGACGACGGCAGGCTCGACGTCGTCGTGAACCCGCCCAAGGAGATGGGCGGCAGCGGCGCCGGGACCAATCCGGAGCAACTCTTCGCCGCCGGGTACAGCGCCTGCTTCCAGGGCGCCCTCGGCGTCGTCGCCCGCCAGGAGAACGCCGACGTCTCCGGCTCGACTGTCACCGCCAAAGTCGGCATCGGCAAGAACGAGGACGGGTTCGGCATCATCGTGGAGATCTCCGCGACGATCCCGAACGTCGACGGGGCCACCGCGCGGGACCTCCTCGAAAAGGCCCACCAGGTCTGCCCCTACTCGAAGGCGACCCGCGGCAACATCACCGTGACGCTCGTCTGACGGCGCTCGTTGTACAGGGCGGAGGCCGCACCCCAGGACGTGGGGTGCGGCCTCCGCCCTGTCGTGGGAGACGGCCGGCAGTGTCCTACGAGACGGTCAGCAGTGCCCTTCCCACCTGCGGGAACTCCCCCTTCGGATGGTCGCGGAAGAGCGGCTCCGTACCGAAGAGCACGGCATGCGGACCGCTGACGACAGCGGCCTGGCCGCCGGCGGCCGTAGGCCCTCCCGTCCCGTCCGCCAGCGGGCGCCAGTGCCCGGCGACGAGCGGATCGCCCGGCGCGTATGCCTGCTCCACACGCACCCCGGGACCGAGATCGGTGAACCAGACGGGCGCGTAGACGAAGCCGTGGTCGGGCGCGTTCGCGGTGAGCGGTCCGCCCGAATTCACCACCCGCACCACACCGTTGGCGTCACCGTTGCCCTCCACCGGCCGCACCGCCAGCAGCCCGGCCGCCGAGTTGAGCGCGGCTCCGACGGTCCCGCGGCCGACGAGACCGTGGGTGTGGAGGAAGGTGTCCAGCTCCGCCCGCGCGCCCGCGTTCAAACCTGCGTGGTCGAGCCCCGACGACACGAACAGCACGTCCACCGCGGACCAGTCGAAGCCCGCGTTCAGGACGGCCGTCGACACCGGCACGACGTCGAAGTTCATCTCCCGCAGCGCGAAGAGCTCACCCGGGGTGACGGCCGCGGCGACGCGGACGCGGTGCAGGGGAGTTCCCCGCCCGTCCCCGGCCGCCTTCGTCGCATCGAAGGCCACGTCGTACGTACGGGCGAGAGCGGCGGCCCGCGCCCGCGCCGCCCCCGGCACGACGACACTGCCGTCCGCGAGCTGCCGTACCGAAACCCCCTGTCCAAGAAGGGAGTTGAGGGCGCCGATCTCCTGCGGGGTGTCGAGACGCAGCCGCAGATCGCCGCGCGGGGCGACGTACCCGACCCGCGCGGCGGCTTCGACCCGGCGGGCGGCCACGGCCGACAGCCCCCCGCTCCGTACGGGCACGACCGTCGCACCCCACAACCGCCCCAGACTCCAGCCCGAGATGTCGTACATCACCGACACCTTGTCACTGATGTCCCGCCCGTCGGCCAGCATGACATTGGCCAGACCGCGTTTGGGCTGGTGCAGGTCGACGACGTACGAGCCCTTCGCGTACGACCGTCCGGCCAGCCGGAAGTCGCGGGTCGCGCGCGTGACGCGGACGTCGTCGGCCAGGAGGTGGTCGACGAGGCGGGCGGCGGCCGTCGCCGAACGCTGGGCGCCGCCCGCCGGGATCACGTAGGCGCGCGGGAAGTCGGTCGTGTAGACGTCCTCGGGACCGATGCCCGGCACCCCCGGCACCGTTTCCGCCGAGACCGGTACCTGGGCCGCGCCCGTCGTGCCGCGCCGGAAGACCTCGATCTGGTCGGCGATGATCGAGGCGCGGTGGCTCTGGGCGTAGGCCAGGGTCGCGCGCATGGCCGCGCCGGCCACGTCCACGTTGATGGCGGACCGGCGCCGGAGTTCTGCCACGGGCAGGGTGTCGTACTCCGAGTTGTTCACCGCCAGCGGGATCTCCACGGTGTGCGCGGCGACCGCGCCGTGGAACGCCTGGTACTGGGGCGTGAAGATCGGCGGCCAGTCGTCCCAGCCCTCCTGCTGGTCGCGGAAGGGGATCTGGGCGGGCTCGACACCGTCCTTCGCGGGGGTGTAGCCGAGGCCGTTGACGGCGGCCTCCATGCCGAGGGCGTTGGCGTAGGTGTTCTTGAGGAAGAGGTCGTACTCGTAGTTCTCGCCGTGCGGCGGGGTCGTCGGCTCGATCAGGGTGCCGTTGACGTACCCGTGCAGGTCGAGCATCACGGCCGGCTGCTTGTCGATGGCGATCTGGCGGATCGCGCGCGCCTCGGGCTGCGAGGCGGTGATGAAGTCCCGGTTCAGATCGAAGCCGTTGGCGTTGGCGCGGGTGCCCGCGATCCGGCCGTCCGGGTTCGCCGTGATGTTGAAGTAGAGACGGTTGTGGGCGAGGAGGTCGGTCGTCCGCGCGTCCTTCGCGCTCGCGAGCCGCTCGATGAGCTCGAGGGCGGCGTCGGTGCCCTCCCACTCGTTGCCGTGGATGTTGTTGTCGAAGAAGACCGGCGTCTTGTACGTCGCCTTGACGGCCGGGTCCTTCGCCGCGGCCTGCGGCGCGTTCTCGATCAGCTCGCGCATCCGCTCCTGGGCGAGGGACTGGCGGGCGGACTCCGGCGCGGTGACGGTGACCAGGTACAGCCGGTGACCGCCGGCCGAGCGGCCCGCCACCTCCACGCTGACACGGTCGCCGAGCCTTTGCAGGGCGTTCAGCTTCGGGGCGATGGCGTGGTACGGGGTGAGGCCCAGCTTGATGGACTTGTCCGCCGGGTTCTCCGGGTCGGGGGAGAGGACCTGCTCGCGCGGATAGCCACGGCGGGGGGAGGCGAGGCCGGAGTCGGACAGGTCGGTGACGGGGCTGGTGAGGGCGTTGCGGGCGGCGTTCGCCGGGGCCTTGGCGGCGGCCGGGGGCTGGTCCGCCCCTTCACGGCCGGCCCCTTCACGGACAGGGGGGTTGCGGTCCGCGGTGGCGCTGTGCGGGGCGAGGAGAAGCGATCCGGTCGCGGCGGTGAGGACAGTGGCGATCAGGACGGGTCTCGGTAGGCGCACGCGTCGTACCTCCGGTGGGGGGCCTGAGATCGGTACGGGTCGATAGGGCGAGGTGTACCTGTTCGACTCTTCCGCAACAAGAGGGCGTTGGTGCCACGGCGGCTCCCCTGGACGCCATGGATGCCACGGATGGGGCATCGCCGACGGTCCGGAGGGGGCATGCTGAGGCCATAGGACGCCACAGGAGGCCGGCGGGCGGGTCCAGGTGGCGAGGTGCCGTGCGTGGCCAGGAGGGCTCATGTCCCCGATTCCGTCGCTCCCCAGCATCCCCAGCATCCCCAGCAGGGATGACGTGCTGCGCATGGCGCGCAGCACGACCGACATCACCGGCCAACTCCTCGACACGGCCGGGAACATCACCAGAATCGCCCTCAACACCCTCGACCCCCGGGACGGGTCGGGGGCGGAGGCGCTGCGTGTGCTCCGGGAGACGACGGCGGAGCTGGCGGAGGCGAGTGCGTCTCCGCAGGCGCAGGAGGCGTTCTACCGGATCGTGGACACGCTGACGCGGCTCGGGACGAGTGGGGCGCCGCTCGCGGTGCATCCCGTGAGCCGGCCCGCGCAGGCGTTGCTGGCCGCGCTGGGGGACAGTCTGCTGCCGATCCTCGACGCGGTGGAGCCTGCGGTGCAGGAGGCGGCGGACGCGTTGGGGGACTTGATGGAGGCGGGGTCGCCGTTGCTGCCCGCGGTGGCCGGGGTGGCGGCGGGGGCGCTGCTCGCTCTGACGCCGGCGATACGGGCGGCGGCGGACGTGTTGCGCGACTCGTCGCCCGAACTCCGGCGTATCGCAGACGCGTTGACCTCGGCGCTGGCTCCGTTGCTACCGCTTCAGGTGGCGCTGGCCGAGCGGGCGGCCGCGGCGGGGGTGGGGGTGGTGCGGGCCGCGCTGCCGCCGCTCGCCGACCTCACGGAGGCGGCGGCGGCCACGACGAACGCGGTCCGGCCGGTGCTGATCGCCGGCGAGGAGTTCCTTGTCTCCGGGCTCGAACACTTACAGCCTTTGCTGCTGGCATCGGCGTCACGGACGGGGCGGCTGGCTCGGGCGGCGGCGGTACGGGTGTCCGCGGCGGTGTCGCCCGCGGCGGAGCGGGGGCTTGTGGTGGCGGTGACTCCGGCCTAGCCTCCGCCTCCGCCTCCGCCTCCGCCATCGCCCCGCGGACCGGCGGGGCTGCGCCCCGTATCCCCCGGCCCGTCCGGATTCGTTCGGCTGCGGGCCGGTGGGGGCTGGTCGCGCAGTTCCCCGTGCCCCTGGGGTGGGGCTGCGCCCCGCGTCCCCGGTCCGCCCGAAGCTTTTTGCCTGACGGCCGGTGGGGGCCGTCCGCGCAGTTCCCCGCGCCCCTGAAACGGGGCTGCGCCCCGCATTCCCGGCCGTCCGGATTCGTTCGGCCGCGGGCCGGTGGGGGCTGGTCGCGCAGTTCCCCGCGCCCCTGGGGTGGGGCTGCGCCCCGCGTCCCCGGTCCGCCCGAAGCTTTTTGCCTGACGGCCGGTGGGGGCCGTCAGCGCAGTTCCCCGCGCCCCTGAAACGGGGCTGCGTCCCGCATTCCCGGCCGTCCGGATTCCTTCGGCTGCGGGCCGGTGGGGGCTGGTCGCGCAGTTCCCCGCGCCCCTAAAAGCCTCGGGGTGTCCGGCGTTCGAGGCCAATGCCGAACACCGCACCCCACCCCGCCCTGCGCCATCCAGCCTGTCCGGCGTTCGAGGACGAGGTCGGAGGCCGCCCCCCACCCACCCCGGCCCGCGTCACTCAGCCCGTCCGGCGATTGGGGA